>CANJWF010000186.1 GCA_947478315.1 Sphingobacteriaceae bacterium
GGCGTTTTAAGCCGATTTTCTGCTTGCCCAACAATGTCTTGCAACACATACGGTTTGTTCGTACGCGAGTTAGACGAAGGTTTCCAATCGGCAACCGCAGTGGGTGTTTTATGTACGACTTCTTCAACAAACGTATTCCATTGTTCACAGGCAGGACACTTCCCTAACCATTTCACGGACTCATTTCCACAATGCTGACAGAAATAAACTGTTTTGGTCTTTGCCATTACACAAAAATTAGATGAGAGGACTAAACTACGTAGCAGAACTTGATTATCGTAATTTTTATTACTTTAGTGCCATGCCTGAATTAGACAACTATCCTGAACTACAACAATTAGGAAACTTAGATTTGCTCGCAAGACAAGTAGTGGAAGGTTTTATAACTGGATTACACAAAAGCCCATTTCATGGTTTTTCTGTCGAATTTGCGGAACATCGTTCCTATAACACAGGAGAAGGCATCAAAAATATCGATTGGAAATTATTTGCACGAACCGATAAATTGTTTGTTAAACAGTTTGAAGAAGAAACCAACTTACGCTGTCAACTTGTTATTGACCATTCCTCGTCGATGCACTATCCGAACAAAGGCATCTCTAAACTTAAATTTTCGGTTTATTGTGCTGCTGCACTCATTTATTTATTACAAAAACAACGTGATGCTTTTGGCTTGAGTGTGTTTGCCGAAAAACTAGAAATACAAACGCCAGCGAAATCCACGGTTGCCCATCAAAAATTTTTGTTCGCGGAATTAGATAAACTGTTAGTAATACCCAAAATTGCAAAAAAAACGGCTATAGCTTCCGTGCTACATCAACTTTCAGATAGTATCCATAAGCGTTCGTTGGTTATCTTGTTTAGCGATTGCATGGAGAAGGGGTTGAGTGAAGCATCGGCAGAAGAGTTTTTTTCTGCACTACGGCATTTGAAACACAACAAACATGAAATCATTATTTTTAATGTAAGTGACCATACCAGTGAAGTTCATTTTAATTTCGACAATCGTCCTCACCTATTTGTAGATGTAGAAACAGGAGAAGAATTACGCATACACCCCAACGAAATCAAAAACAGCTATTTGAAGCAAATAGATACTTTCAGAACCAATTTACACCTAAAATGTGGTCAATACGGAATTGAGTTAATAGATGCCGACATTAACCAAGGATTTCATCATCTGTTACACACCTATTTAATAAAACGAAATCGGATGATTTAAACATCACACCAACAAAACTATCCTAAACGGGGTGTATTGTTTTTATTTTAAAAAAGGCATTAAAAATTTATATTTGCACACTATTCAAGCATCTACTCGGGATGTAGCGTAGCCCGGTATCGCGCCAGCATGGGGTGCTGGAGGTCGTCGGTTCGAATCCGGCCATCCCGACATGATAAATCTCTTTCTGTTTTCATATAGAATATAATTATTCGTTGTTGTTTGTTCTTGAAGGCACTCATGCATCGCTTCGCAAGTTGTTTTTAATTACACTAATTGAATGCCTAAGCGTATTATTCATTAGTGTTTTGTCTTTAATGGTATTTATACATCTTCGATGTATTCAGTTGTATTTCCTTTTACATAAGGACCTCATGAACCTTCGGTATCACCATCGGACTGTAATAAATTACTAACTTTTATTGCATCTTTAATAGAAAAAATCCACCTTTGATATCAAACTATTTAGCTAACGCGTGATTAGCGTTCAAGCTTAATTCGTTTTTTAATTCATTTTAAAATCATAAAGAACATGAAAAAAATCTCTTATTTTGTCTTAGCCTCTCTAATTATCGGAGGGTTTTCTTTTTGCAAAAAAGAAACAAGTTCTACCACTACCGATACGACCTCTACAGTTAGTAATGTTGTGAGTAGTGATGGTCTTTTAGACACCGCCATTGCAAAACGTTGGATGCTCAATCCAAACATCGTAGAAACAACGAGCGGAACAAAAAGTGTTTTTGGTCAATTTCAAACAATGGCTAAAAGCACTACAATGGATGTAGCTAAATGGATAGAATTTGACCGTTATGGCAATTTTTCTATCCAGTTTAAAGACACGTTGGTTGTAGGACAATATACACTCGCTTCTACAAACACTACCAACACCTCAACGACGATTTCATTAACAGGATTTGGTGAATTTCTGCCGACCAGTAAAAAAGGAGAAGCATTAAGTTGTAAACTTAAACGTAGTACCGATACGGATTATAAAGTATTCCAAGAGGTGAAGCCAGCCGTTGCTGTTGCACTCAGTACATCTGATACCAAAACCACTCTCTTAACTAAAAAATGGAAAGTATCGTCTATTATCAAGGCAATTGAAACCAGTACAGAGTTTCAATTAGACGCAAATGGTAAACGAATAAATGTACAAACCTCCGTAGATAAAGATGTAACGCAAAATGAAAACGACAACATCGTTACCAATGGTGCTTTTGAAATATTTTTTACCAAATATGGAACTTTTTCATTCAAACAAAAATCACAAGGTAGAATAGGATATACCCTAAAACCTTACAGTTGGAAATGGAAAGATGCACAACAAAACGCCATTTGCTATAAAGAAGCATTCCAAGATTTTGATTGTAATAATCGATTTGTTGAGGTAATTAGTTTATCAACGGATGAGTTTCGTTTAAAATTATATGATGACTCGCCTCGTATAGAAACTATAACATTTAATATTACAGATGACCGTTGGATTGCTTTAACATCGACCAGTACATTGATAAACTCATACACAAGCACGCCTACAACCAAAGACTCTTTAAACTCGGTTAGCGTATCTATTGCGACTACTAACACTTATACGAACAATATTCTTAAAATGCCTATTTTAACATATGGAGATGGCTTATCATTCTCTTTTCTTCCTAGCGATGCGGTACAAGGTGCAACACCATTACGTTTTCCTGTAGAACAAGTATTCGCCGTTGTACGACAAAGTGACAATTCCATCAAAGTCAGATTACGTTCTGATTTTGTGACAAAATATGGAATGGAGCAAATTAAAAAAGCTTGGAGTTATAACTATACATTTGACAGCAATTATTATCTAACGTCTTACCATTACAGCACAAGCGTACCGTTATCTAAAGAAAATTATAGATATAAAGAAACTAAGACAACAGAAGAAGTTATTTTAAAATCTGTGCTAAAGTAAATCAAGCATTCAAGCTCTTATAACTAAATAAGCCCGATAAATACGGGCTTATTTAGTTATAAGAGCTTGGCAAAAATCAAGCATTTTTCAACAAACGCTGAATTTCGTCTAATTTCATCAGTGCTTCTACTGGTGTAAGCGTATTCACATCCAACACACTTAACAAATCTCTTATTTTAATTAAAACGGGGTCTTCTACTGCAAACATTTGTAGGCGTTTTAAGCCGATTTTCTGCTTGCCCAACAATGTCTTGCAACACATACGGTTTGTTCGTACGCGAGTTAGACGAAGGTTTCCAATCGGCAACCGCAGTGGGTGTTTTATGTACGACTTCTTCAACAAACGTATTCCATTGTTCACA
>CANJWF010000187.1 GCA_947478315.1 Sphingobacteriaceae bacterium
CAGACAGAGGCCGAGAAATAACGATGGCGTTGACCCAACAAGATTTTCCCGATTATCACATGCGTAAAATGAATTTACATTATGTGACTTTTACTAATTACGACGATAACTTTAAAAATGTTGAAGTTGTTTTTTTAAAAGACGATTTAAGTATGACCTTGGGAGAGGTATTGGAAAATCATCATAAAAAACAAATTCGTATAGCCGAAACAGAAAAATATCCGCATGTAACTTTCTTTTTTTCGGGAGGAAGAGAAAAAGAATTTGAAGGCGAAAAACGTATTTTGATTCCCTCGCCCAAAGTAGCTACCTATGATTTACAACCCGAAATGAGTGCCGAAGGTATCAGAGATGCGATTGTTGAGGAATTTAATAAAGCAGAAGCTGATTTTGTATGTTTAAATTTTGCAAACCCCGATATGGTAGGACATACAGGTGTTTATGAAGCTGTGGTGAAAGCGGTAGAAACCGTAGATGCTTGTTTGAAAACGGTTGTAGAGGTGGGGGTTCGTAATGGCTACGATTTTATCGTTTTGGCTGATCATGGAAATGCCGATTTTATGCTTAACGACGATGGTACGCCCAATACGGCACACTCAACCAATGTCGTACCTTGTATATTGGTATCGGATACCTATTCAAGTATTAAAAATGGGAAGTTGGCAGATGTTGCGCCTACTATTTTACAAATAATGGATTTATCCATACCAGAAGCCATGACTGGTGTTTCGTTGTTATCATAATTTTATAGCTTTCTTTCTGTATGCTATCTGAAAAGAATTACTTTTTTACAGGTAAGATAGAACCGCTTGAATATTCTCATCCCAAACTCTGCATGGCGGTTTCAATTGAATGATAATTATTCGTCAGTGTTTATCTTTAGGGTACTCATGACTGCGCAGCGCTGATTATCTTCGATGTATTCGTTAGTGTTTAGTTTCTTTCTGGTATTCTTTAATTCGGAGCTTTTGTATAGTCGAAATCGCTTCATGATGCATTTGAACACGCTACCAAAATTAAATTCGAGTTTATTTTTAACATTTTCTTAACACAATTGTTCCAAATTATTTTTAACAAAATCGTAAAACAATTTTTTTTTATCAAAATATTTTTAGATTTGTCGCCTGTGTCAATAAATTTAATCTTTTAAAAAATCACTAAAAAACTATGAAAAGTAGAATCTACAGAATTGGAGTTTTGCTTGTCGCGTGCTTTTGGAGCATTACTGCTACCTTCGCGCAGCAAAACAAAGGTATTGTCTCGGGGGTTGTTACCGATGAGGCAGGAAAGCCATTAGATGGCGTATCGGTTCAAATTGAGGGGTCTAACTATCGTGCGTCTACAAAATCGGACGGTACTTATTCTTTCTCTTTGAAACCAGGTTCTTATTCCGTTCGTGTATCGTATGTAGGGTACAAGAACCAATCAGGCAGTGTTTCTGTTTCTGAAGGACAAAAATCTACCGTAGATTTTAAAATGTCTTCAGGTAACACGTTGGCGGAGGTAAGTGTGGTAGGTTCTCGTTCTAAAATTGAACGTTCTGTTGTTAATACTCCCGTTCCTGTCGATTTAATTTCTACAGCTGATTTGAAAGCGACCGCGCAACCCGATTTGAATGGGATGATTCAAAATTCTATCCCTGCTTTTACAGCCAATAAACAAACCATTTCGGATGGTACAGACCATATCGATCCGGCTTCTTTGCGTGGTTTAGGTCCAGACCAAGTGTTGGTGTTAGTAGATGGTAAAAGAAGATATAGTACTGCCCTAGTGAACATCAACCAAACTTTTGGTAGAGGTGCGGTAGGTACCGATTTAAACTCTATTCCAGCATCTGCTATCGAGAGAGTAGAGGTGTTGAGAGATGGAGCTGCTTCACAATACGGTTCTGATGCCATTGCGGGTGTTATCAATATAATTTTGAAAAAATCTGTTAATAAAGGTAATTTATCGGTTACGGGTGGTCAGTTCTATAAAGAAGATGGTAGGACCATTAATACGGGTTTAAACTTTGGTACGGCTTTGTTTAAAGATAAAGGCTATTTGAATGTGAGTGCTGATTTTGTGGATCGTGGATATACCAATCGTGTTGGTACTTATTCGGGTACAGTTTATGGAGGAGATGCTGCTGATGTTTCACCTAAAGGTTATGATAGAAATAATACCATGCGTGTTGGGCAAGCCGCCGCACAAACTTTTGATGGTGCCATCAATATGGGTTACCCAGTAGCTAAGAATTTGGACGCACATTTTACCGCAATGGGAGGTGTAAGAACTGGAGAATCGGGTGCTTTTAATCGTTTTCCTAATCAGTCTGCACGGACTAACTTAACTTTGTATCCAAACGGTTTTCTGCCCTTAATTAATTCTACTATTCTTGATATGTCTTTTTCTGGCGGTCTTAAGGGTAAAGTGAGTGATTGGGATTGGGATTTAACTGCTGGTTACGGAGGTAATTCTTTCCGTTTCGATATTAGTAATACAGATAATGCTTCAGCGCAAGCTTTAGGCACTTCTAATGCTTTAGCTAGCCAAACTAAATTTTATGCAGGTACCGTTAAATTTTATCAACTCAACACGGCTTTAGATATCAGCCGCGATTTCGGTAAATATTTGGGTTTACCTTCCTTTAACGTTGCTTTTGGTGGGGCTTTCCGTCGCGATAATTTTCAACAAGAAGCAGGCGAACCTGGTTCTTACACTAATTTCAGTAGTCCTACTGTAATTAAATACGAAACTGGTTCACAAGGATTTACAGGGTATGCCGATTATAATGCAGTGAACCGTTATAGAAACGTACTTGCTGGATACTTAGATATCGAAACCGACATCACACGCAAATGGCAAGTGAACCTAGCAGGTCGTATAGAAAATTACGATAGCTTCGGTAGTGTAGTAGCAGGTAAATTCTCTACACGTTATAGCATCACCGATAATTTTGCCTTAAGAGGTGCTGTAAGTAATGGTTTCCGGGCACCTTCTTTGCATCAAATTTATTTTAGTAATACTTCTTCTCAGTTTAATGCTTCTGGCGACCTTATCTTGTCGGGTACTTACAGAAATGATAGCGCAATTGCCAAGTCTTTCGGTATCCCAGAGTTAAAAGCCGAAAAGTCGATGAACTACAGCTTAGGTACTACCTTGAAACTGATGGATGATTTGACTATTACCATTGATGCGTAT
This sequence comes from Sphingobacteriaceae bacterium, assembly GCA_947478315.1. Taxonomy (GTDB): domain Bacteria; phylum Bacteroidota; class Bacteroidia; order Sphingobacteriales; family Sphingobacteriaceae; genus CANJWF01. Next base: position 3,184 of record CANJWF010000187.1, read on the forward strand.
CAAATCGATATCAAAGATCGTATCATTGTAACTGGTAACTTTACTAAAAATGATCCAACAAAAGCTGCTACTCCTGTTGGAACTAAAGTCGACGAATTGTTGAAAGATTACCCTAATACGAGCGCGGCTGCGTTTTTCACTAATGGTGTCAATACCACCACTCGGGGCTTAGATTTTGTAGCTACGCATCTGTTGCGTTTTAGTGGCAGCAGTTTAGAAACTAAAGTCGCTTTCAATTATAACAAAACTACTTTAGATAGAAAACCGTTGGAAGATTTTGTAGCGAGCAATCCTAAGTATGCTGTGTTTAATCCACAAGTAGTTTTTAATGCG
>CANJWF010000188.1 GCA_947478315.1 Sphingobacteriaceae bacterium
CCTTAAAAAGCCACATATATTGCCAAGTTGCACCATCCGCTGAACTACCACTTTTGAAAACCAAATAAACCAATTGGCTTACCATCGTTGCTACCTTATTGAAAAAGAAATTACCAGCAAACTATTTGAAGAAAAGTAAATTCTTTATAATGTGAAAACAAATGTAAAATGTGTTAAAAGATTTTATTGAGGTAGTAAAAGTAACTTTTTTATAATCGATTTAGTCCCTTGCCATTTTAACCAATCTTTCGCCTTGTAGCACAGGAATGGAATGCGTAATATTTTTCTGCAAACAGAATAAAATATCATCTTCTATATTCAATTCTTGTAACCGCTTGTTGTGAGACGATTTTTTGAGATAGGTTCTTACATCGTTTTGGGCTAATACATATAAATCTTTTGCGGCAACACTTGCATCGCAATAACTTTGAAACTCGTTTTCGAGTTGGTGTACTACCGCACCAGCAAAGAGCGTATCTTCTAAATTAAAATTGTTTTTCCATCCCGAGCATAATAATAGAACATCGTGAGTTTGTTCACTAAGCCAATGGCAAATACTATCTAAATTTAAAAAAGAACCTATAATAATTTTTTTGGCATCTTTGGCAGACTGTATGGCAGTAGTGCCATTGGTGGTCGTTAGCACGATAGTTTGCTTTGCCACTTTTTCTTTCGTGTAAGCATAAGGCGAATTTCCAAAGTCGTAACCCTGCACCACTTCTCCGTTTCGTTCTGCCGCTAAGAGATAACCTTTGTTGGCATAACGAGCACATGCTTCAACACTATCGACGGGAATAATGGCTGTTGCTCCGTTGTCGATGCCGTAACAAATAGATGAGGTAGCTCGGAATATGTCAATAACAACCACAATACTGTCTTTAACAGGGTAGAGGTGTAATAGTGATGGAGATAAACAAACCTCTATTTTACGATTTTTATTAGCCGATGTATGGTTCATAAGCATTTTATTCTATTTTGTGAGGGTATTCAGAAAAGGATAGGTAACCACGGTTGCTTTAACTAGATTTTCTCTAATTTTCACATAAATTTCTGTACCCACTTCACTATAATCTGTTACCACATATCCCAAACCTATTGCCTTTTGTAAAGTAGGCGATTGTGTTCCAGAAGTGATTACTCCGATAGCTTTACCCATTGCGTCCGTAATTTCGTAGCCATGTCGCGGAATACCCCTTTCTACCATTTCTAATCCGATGAGTTTTCGGTTAGTTCCCTGTTGTTTTTGTTGCAACAGCTGCGCTGCATTCGTAAAATCTTTGTTGAATTTGGTAATCCAGCCTAAGCCCGCCTCTATGGGAGAGGTGGTGTCGTCAATATCGTTGCCATACAAGCAAAATCCCATCTCTAGCCGCAAGGTGTCTCTGGCCGCAAGTCCTATTGGTTTAATGCTTACATCTTTCCCTGCTTCAAAAATGGCATTCCAAATAGCTACAGCATCTTCATTTTGAAAATAGATTTCAAAACCTCCTGCACCCGTGTAGCCTGTTGCTGAAATGAGCACATTGGTTTTATTAGCAAATTTACCTTTACTAAAACTGTAGTAAGGCATTTTATTCAAATCAATATCAGTTAGTTTTTGTAGCACTTTTTTAGCATCGGGACCTTGAACAGCCAATAAAGAAGTTTTTTCAGAAATATTTATCAGTTCCACCTCTTCCGCATTGTGTTGCTGTATCCAATTCCAATCTTTTTCGATGTTTGAAGCATTTACCACCAGCATGTAAGTGTTTGCATCTATGCGGTAAACCAGTATATCATCTACAATACCTCCTGTTTCATTAGGAATACAAGAGTATTGTACCTTACCATCAAACAATTTTGATGCGTCATTGGAAGTAATTTTTTGAATTAAGTCTAATGCTTTATCTCCTTTAACGATAAACTCTCCCATGTGAGAAACATCAAAAACACCTACACCTTTACGTACCGTTTCATGTTCAATATTCACACCTGTGTATTGAACAGGCATATTAAATCCAGCAAATGGCACCATTTTTGCGCCCAATTGGATGTGTATATGAGTTAAAGCGGTATTTTTCATCTGAAAATAATTATTCATTAGTGTTTGTTTCTAAAGGGTATTCATGCGTGCTTCGCAGGTTAGTTTTAATGGTCAGATGGAACCGCTTGAACATTTTCATCCCCCTTTGTGTAGAGACTCTGCATGGCGGTTTCATCTGTTAATTATTCGTTAGTGTTAGTTTTTTAGGATACCCATGAATGCAAAGCATTTATTCGTTAGTGTTAGTTTATTAATGGTATTTATGCGTGGTTCGCAAGTTATTTTTTAAAAGGTGATGAAGGACCCATCACAGCGTTATCATCCACTTTTGTGACGATAATGCTCATGCGTGTTTCATTAATAGGGTTAAATTTATAATCGCATTTTGAAAGAGTAATATTAGCCTAATCATGGAGTAAGGTTGAGAAAGTGCAAAAGTAATTTTTTAGCTCAATATTTTTGATGCTGGTTTGTTGTTCCTAAATTACATATATCATCTCTTAGGTATAACTGTATATTTGAGCCCCTTATTTACCTTGTTTTTTGCAACATTTTGTGAAATCTTATACCTTAGTATCACAGGATAGTAGATAATAAGGTCTTTTTTTAATTAGTGAATCGCATGGTATGCGATATAAAAATGTTTAATTCCTCATGGCAAAAAACCTTTTGATTGTAGAGTCGCCTGCTAAAGCGAAAACGATAGAAAAATATTTAGGAGAAGATTTCTTAGTAAAATCTAGTTTCGGTCATATTCGTGATTTAGTAAAAACTGACGATGCTATTGATGTCAACAATGGTTTTGTACAGAAATATGAAGTACCAGCAGATAAGATAGCTGTAGTAAAGGAATTGAAACAGTTGGCAAAAAAGATGGACACGGTTTGGTTAGCATCCGACGAAGACCGCGAAGGAGAAGCTATTGCATGGCATTTATTTGACACGTTAGAGTTAGATGATGCTAAAACCAAGCGCATTGTTTTTCATGAGATTACCAAAAACGCCATTCAAAATGCAGTAAAAAATCCAAGAACCATAGACTATAATTTGGTTTATGCACAACAAGCTCGAAGAGTGTTAGACCGCTTAGTTGGTTTTGAACTCTCTCCCATTTTGTGGAGAAAAGTTCGGCCATCTCTTTCCGCAGGTCGTGTACAATCTGTCGCTGTTCGATTAATTGTTGAACGAGAGAGAGAGATTAATCGGTTTGATACAGACACTTTCTACAAGGTTGTTGCCTTATTTAAGTCCGATAAACAATCTTTTAAAGCAGAACTGTCGGAAAAATTCACGACCATTGAGCAAGCTCAAAAATTTGTTGAAGACTGTTCCCAAGCACATTATACTATTGAAAGTGTAGAAACAAAACCCGCTAAAAGAAGCCCATCTGCACCCTTTACTACCTCTACCTTGCAGCAAGAAGCATCTCGTAAACTAGGGTTTTCTGTTTCACGCACCATGACCGTTGCTC
>CANJWF010000189.1 GCA_947478315.1 Sphingobacteriaceae bacterium
CAATAGTTTCAATATGTCCAAACATCATAGTTGCAGATGTTGTAAGATTTAATTGGTGAGCCACTCTCATTATCTCTAGCCATTCTTGACCTCCACATTTACCGTTGGAAATAAGATGTCGTACACGGTCGTTTAAAATTTCAGCTCCTGCACCAGGTAAAGAATCTAAGCCAGCTTCGATAAGTTTTTGCAAAATTTCAGTATGCGATTTTTTTTCTAATTGAGCAATATGAGCAATTTCTGGGGGACCTAATGAATGTAATTTGATAGTAGGATATAATTCTTTGAGTTGTCGAAACAATGTGGTGTAAAAAGAAAGACCTAATTCAGGGTGATGTCCTCCTTGTAGAAGTAATTGTTCTCCACCCAAACGAATGGTTTCATCTATTTTAGTTTTATAGGTTTCAATATCTGTGATGTAACTTTCTGCATGACCAGGTATCCTAAAAAAATTGCAAAATTTGCAATTGGCGACGCACACATTGGTTGTATTCAGATTACGGTCAATAATCCAAGTAACTTTACGGTGAGGAACTTGAATTTTGCGTAATTCATTTGCAGTAAACATTAATGAAGAAGTAGGGGCATTTTTAAATAAGAAAACACCTTCTTCAAGATTTAAAAAATCTAAATTGGCAGCTTTTTCTAATAAGGAGGATACATTCATTAGAATATAATTGTTTTTTTGAGGTCTAATATAATGCCCAACCCATTAATAATTAGTGTTTTGTCTTTCATGGTATTCATGACTGCGCAGCGCTGATTATGCAAAGCAATTTCATCATCGGCTAGTGAGAACCCACTCATGGGCATTTCATTTGAATATAATTATTCGTTAGTGTTTGTCTTTTTAATAGCATTCATGTATCGGCGATTCTTATACATCAATTTTAGCATATTTGGCATTTTTTTCGATAAAATCTCTGCGAGGGGCAACTTCATCTCCCATTAACATCGAAAAAATGTGGTCGCATTCTGCCGCATTTTCGATACTAACTTGTCTTAGCGTACGTGTTGCTGGATTGAGGGTAGTTTCCCAAAGTTGCTCCGCATTCATTTCTCCAAGACCCTTGTAGCGTTGTACATGTACACTATCTTCTTTGCCTGCACCTTTCAACTGCTGAATCGCTATATCTCGTTGATTATCATTCCACGCGTATGTTTGTTCTTTTCCTTTTTTTACTAAATAGAGTGGAGGATTAGCGATATAGATATAACCATATTCTATTAATTCTTTCATATATCGGAAGAAAAAAGTTAGAATTAGTGTGGTAATGTGAGACCCGTCTATATCGGCATCCGTCATGATAACAATTTTATGATATCTTAATTTTTCTAAATTGAGTGCTTTTACATCTTCTTGAGTTCCAATACTAACACCTAAAGCAGTAAACATATTCTTAATCTCATCGTTTTCGTAGATTTTATGTTCCATTGCTTTTTCAACATTCAAAATTTTACCTTTTAAGGGTAGAATAGCTTGAAAATTACGGTCTCTTCCCTGTTTCGCAGTGCCTCCTGCTGAATCACCCTCAACCAAATATAACTCACATAACTTGGGGTCGTTATTGGCGCAATCTGCCAATTTTCCAGGTAATCCAGAACCTCCCATTACACTTTTTCGTTGCACCATTTCTCTGGCTTTTCTTGCCGCGGCACGTGCTTGCGCAGCTAGTACAACCTTGCCTACAATCAGTTTTGCTTCTTTGGGATTTTCTTCTAAGTAATTGTTCAATATTTCGCCTACTGCCACGTCGACGGCTCCCATCACTTCATTATTTCCCAGTTTTGTCTTTGTTTGTCCTTCAAATTGAGGTTCTTGTACTTTTACAGAAATAACTGCCGTTAAGCCTTCTCTAAAATCATCACCCGTAATTTCAATCTTTAAGTTCTTTAATAAACCAGATTTTTCTGCATAAGCTTTAAGTGTTCTTGTCAATCCTCTGCGGAAACCTGCAACATGTGTTCCTCCTTCAATTGTGTTGATGTTATTGACGTAAGAATGCACATTTTCTGTGTAGGTATTATTGTATTGTAATGCTAATTCTACGGGAATACCTTGCTTGATACCTTCCACGTAAATAGGTTCAGGAATGATAGATTCTCTCGTTCCATCTAAATATTTTACAAATTCACGAAGTCCGCCTTCGGAATGGAAACTCTCGTTCACAAAACTTCCATCTTCTTGTATTTCGCGTTCGTCGGTAAGGGTTAAACGTATTCCTTTGTTTAAGTAGGCTAATTCTCGTAAGCGTGCTGCTAATGTGTCAAATCGATATTCAGTAGTTTGTGTAAATATAGATGGGTCGGGTAAGAAGGTGACGGTGGTTCCGCGTTTATCGGTTGTGCCAATTTCTTTTACATCAAACATTGGCTTGCCACATTCATATTCTTGGGTGAAAATTTTTCCGTCAAGGTGCACTAGCACTTTTAAGTGTGTAGAAAGTGCATTTACGCACGATACACCAACGCCATGCAATCCTCCTGATACTTTATAACTATCCTTATCGAATTTTCCTCCAGCGTGTAAGACCGTCATGACGACTTCTAATGCTGATTTTTTTTCTTTTGCGTGCATTCCAGTAGGAATCCCTCGTCCATTATCTTCAACCGTAATGGAATTGTTTGTATGAACAGTTACGTTAATGTCTGTACAATGACCAGCCAACGCTTCGTCAATAGAGTTGTCAACAACTTCCCAAACTAAGTGGTGTAAACCTTTTATGCCAGTATCTCCGATGTACATCGCTGGTCGTTTACGTACCGCTTCTAAGCCTTCTAATACCTGAATATTATCTGCTGAATAATCTGATCGGTTGCTCAATTCGTCGTTCATAAATTTTGTGGGTATATTTTAAAAAGTATCGTCATATGAACCCCAAAGATAAGTTTTTTTGCCTAAGCTATATCATCTCATTTAGATGTTTTATGTAATTTAATAGTTGTTGTATTAGGTGCAATTGTGATAGAAAAGTGCACAATTACTTGAAAAAATATATCTTCTTGTTGTTTATCAGAACATATATAGGACTATATGGTTCATATGAGATAGTAAACGTTTTTTAATAGATAGAAGTAGTTGAACTTTATTGTCTATCTTTGCATCCCTAATTTTATAAACAAATATTATGCGAAGAGGAAATAGCACAGGGGCACGTGATAACTACAGAAAGAAAAACAACGATACTTTGGATCGTTCGCAACGCACAGATAAGCATCCGCGGAATAATACTAACTCCACATCAAATTCGGATACGAGGTCAACAAGTTCTGAAACGAGAGTAGGAAGAACTTTTAAATCCCAATCGGATTCTTCTCGCTCATCATTCAAATCTGATAGAGTTAATAATAAATTTAATAAACGCTCTGAATCCAATGCAGACGTTAAATCTTCAACTAATACAGGTAATGTCCCTTTTTCTAAAGTAAGGTCAGATTCACCCCGTTTAGGTAAAGAGGATGATAAATTCAGTAA
>CANJWF010000190.1 GCA_947478315.1 Sphingobacteriaceae bacterium
ACTGTCGCCCAAAGGTTGCCGCTAACTTTTATCCTGTTTTGGGAATCTCTGGTTCTCCAGCCATTCCATTACCAGCTCTATCTCCTCGTCCTTCATATTGTCTTCCTTATTTTTCAGGAAGGTCGTTGATATCTTGTCCCTGAAGATTATGGCAGCTTAGTTGCCAATTATATGAATATTGAACATGTTGCTTTTAATATAACTAGAACAATATTTCCTGTTTCGGCAACTACTGTTCGAAATGATTTATTTAAGAACTGGCAATTTTTACCGGACAGTGTGAAACCTTATTTTGCCATAAAAATTGTTTTATTAGGAACTGAATCAACTGGAAAAACAACATTATCTGAAAAACTAAAAAAACATTTTAAATGTAGTTTGGTTTCGGAAGCCGGGAGAGATTTGATTGCCGATTCTAATGAATTTTGTTATGAAGATTTACAACTTGTAGCAAAAGAACATGCCAGAAGAATTGACCAAGCTGTTTTATCAGATAGTCCTCTTGTAATAATTGATACTGACATCCACATTACAAAATCATATTCCATTTTCTGCTTTGGAAAAGAGCTGGAAATAGCTCCTGAAATTTACAAAGCCAATAAAGCAAATCTTTATTTATACCTTAATAATGATTTTGAATATATTCAGGACGGAACAAGATTAAGTGAAGAGGAAAGGAATTTATTAGATGCTTCACATAGAAGAGTATTGACAGAGCATAATATTGAAGTAGTTGAAATTAGTGGGGAGTGGGAGGAGAGGTTTGAAAAGGCAGTAAAATTTATAAATGAAATTTTGAAAGTTGAATTAAAGAACTGAAATGATTATTAAAAATTAAATTATTTTCTATAAATTAGATAAATCATATGATCTTTAATTTCTTATAAATTTAATCCTAAAATAATAGATAATGACTCTTTCGAATTTGGTAGTTATAAAGATGCTAAATTGAGTTGTCAAATTGCTGTATCAAATACAGATTGAATTACTTTTTGTATTTTTTTTACTATGAATTACTTAGATATAATCAAAGACATAACAAAACCGACTGTTGAAGAAACAGAATGGTTTATTCGCTCATTTACAGAAGCTCATAGTTGGTATAAGCATATAGACAGACAAAATCCTGAACAGTTTGTATTCTATATTGATCCCAATCCTGATTTTATAAACTCTACGGGAAGCTGTTGGAATTATCTCCCAATTCGTTACACTCAAAGGGTTGAAATATTGGATGCAAAACCAAACACTGAAGATGGTAAAATAAAAAGAATATACATCAAGTATCATGATGAGATACTTATTATGCCTGAAACTACAATTGAAAAATGTTCAATTGGATTAACTGGCTGTATTCATAATGGATTTAAATATATGCATGACACCAAACTACTTCCAGGTGATGAATTGACTTGTCATGACCGACACATAAACGATATAGAAAAATTAAGGAAACATCTTTTTTATTTATTGGATTGGTTTTATTATTGATTGTTGCCTAATTATTTTGGCTCAGTTTCATTTAATGGGGACTAATTCTATTTTTGCCTAAAAATAATTTGGAAAAAGATATAATCGGAGATGTATTACTGAACATAAAAATGCCCCGCAATTTTCATTGGAACATTATTTTGATTGAGCTAAATTTTTTCTTTAATCTAGTCTTACAACTACGAATTTTCTAAATGATCCCCTGCTTTATAAAGGCTAATTAAAATAATAATGTTGCATATTAAACTAATAATTCCTATAGATATATATATGTATTTTTTGGTATCAGGATCATTTGATGAAATGGCAATCCAAAAACCAAAAGTCGTACATAAAATCATTATAATTGCACATTCGACAATGTTTTTAAGTGATTTTCCAGCAGCATTAATACCTGAAACCTTCGGGGTAATATTTGATGATTTAACCTCCCTCAGAGCATCAACCATTTTTTCTTGCATTAATATTTCAGGGTCATCAGATAGAATATGGTCAACTATTTTTCTTTCTTCTTCAGTAATATCACGTTCAGAAAGATGCTTTATTAATGCTTCGTACCATTCTTTTTCTAAAATACCACCTGTAGTTCTATGTGCTCGTATTTGTACAATTAAATCAATTACTGATTTTTTAGAATAAAATTTGTTGAATTTATTGTTTTCCATTTATTAAAAGGATTGACATTTTATAATAGTACACAATATAGGGGAAAGCAAATTAACTTATTAAAGTGATTAATAAGCGTACTACAGAATTCGATTTTTGTGAGAAATGCTATCCCTCCTTTTTCTACCCACCTCTCCTTATATCTCTATGTAATTTCCCTCAATTTCCGTTGTATACTATAGTTTATTTGCAATGTTTACTTATCATTTCATAGGCTTCTGCATTTCCTAACACTCCAGCTTTACTGAGGTCCAAGCATCCACTATCTTTTTGTCCTAATTCAAGTTTCGCTAACCCCCTATTATAATAAGCTTTTGCATCTTTTGGATCAAGTTCAATAACCTTACTAAAATCTGCCATTGCTCCTCGATGGCCTAATATATTAGCTTTTACTAACCCCCTATTATAATAGGCTTTTACATCTTTTGGATCAAGTTCAATGGCTTTAGTATAGTCTGCTATTACTACCAGAAATGCCCCTAAATCCTTAATTTTTTTAGCATTAATTCCTATATCTTCTGGATTAAGTTCAATGGCTTTAACATAGTCTGCAATTGCTCCTGAATAGTCTTCTAATTTATATTTCGCTAACCCCCTATTATAATAGGCTTTTACATCTTTTGGATCAAGTTCAATGACTTTATTGTAGTCTGCTATTGCTCCTGGATAGTTGTGTAATGTATATTTCGTTAAACCTCTATTCCAATATAAATAAACTGCATCTTTTGAATCTATTTCAATAGATTTAGTATAGTATACTATTTTCCCCAGATAGTCTACTAAAATATCTTTTGTTTTTCCCCTATCATTGGAATAATGTTGTTCAAACTCTTTAATTAGAGCATAGTTATTCATTTCGCAAAAATCTAGTTCTTTACAAATGATTTCCTTTTCTTTTGGGGTGAATTTTGCTAAGGCATCTATACTAAGATTTAAATAATAATTGGCAGAATCTCTGATGTTCGTATTTTTTGCAGCATTTTCAGGATTCAACTTACTAAAATCTGCTACCGCACCTTGATAGTCCTCTAATTGAGCTTTCGCGAACCCCCTCTCATAATAGACTTCTATATTTTTAGGGTCATCAAGTTCTATTGCTTTATTGTAGTCTGCTATTGCTGCTTGATAGTCTTCTAATTCAACTTTTAATATCCCCCTTTTATAATAAGCTCTTTCATATTCAGGATAAATTTCAATGGCTTTAGTATAGTCTGCAATTGCTCCTTGAAAATCTTGTATCAAAACTTTCACTGCCCCTCTGTAACAATATGCTTTTGCATCTTTTGGATCAAGTTCAATAAT
>CANJWF010000191.1 GCA_947478315.1 Sphingobacteriaceae bacterium
GCCTGGTTTGGGACCAGGAGGTCGTAGGTTCGAATCCTGCCACCCCGACTCTTTTCTTATTATTCTTTATCAACAAGCCTCCATAGCTCAGCTGGATAGAGCACCGGTTTTCTAAACCGTAGGTCTCAGGTTCGAATCCTGATGGGGGTACTTCATATAAGCCTTGAAGACTATTAAAAGTTGATAAAACAAGTAATTCTTAAAACTAAATATCCCGAAAATTAGCGTAATTATTTTGGTAATGTACAGAAAAATGGTTGGTGGATTTTTGTTAAAAAATGTTTAAGATAGCCCCGAACCATCCGAAGAGGAAACGAGCTCTGCTGGAGAGCAACTCGTCAGCAATAAGATTGATTGTCTATACGGTAAAAAGGGGCTCGAAAGTGTAGCCCCTTTTATCATTTACTGGTAGACCTATATGGCTTGAAAAACTCATTTATGGTTAGACAAATACACGTACCATTTGATAAAATTGATACGGTGTTTAACTGTTAAACCGCGATGTATATCCAAATGGTTCTTTAAGTGACTAAAGAAGCCTTCTATGCCATTGGATGTATGAGGGATAGCTGGATTATTCAGATAATGAAACATGTTTGGCAAAGCTCTTTTGACAGCAAAATAAGAACGTCTAAGCGACCTGTGTTTGTACCAATATTTACCAGTTTGTTCATTCAGATTTTTCTCATCTAAATACGGCTGATGTTGTTCATGCCATTTATCTAATTCTTTGATCCAAAAAACTTTATCGTTTTCTGTTTTGATTTTCAATAACATAAGCATCAATGTTCTAAGTTCTTTTCCTGCTTGGTGTTTAGGATAGCGAGTAAGCCACAAAAGGCACATACGTTGAATATGAACTAAACAACGTTGAACAATAGTATTAGGCAATGCATGTTTAATGGCTTTTAAAATGCTTTTATGTCCATCGGTAGTAATACTTTCAATGTGTAACCCCAACTTAATTAAATTATCTAAATCTTCTTTGATTTCGCTATAATGTTCTCCATCTGAAAAGCGGATTAATTGGGTTATATCCATCAGCATCATCTTGATAACATACTAAGTTAAAGCATTCAAAATAAGTAGCATCTATTCGCAAATGTATGTTAGCGCGTTTACAAATAGTCACGGTTGGAGACTGTTCTAAAAGGGCATAAAATGTTCGTTGAAGTGTATCTCTGGATAAACCACTATCTCGGGAAAGGGTTTTGAAAGTTTGACGTTCCAATATCCATTTTTTGAACCAAATGAAGCGGTTCTCTATACGCTGATTAGGATCGCTACGAGTGAATAAGATACCGCAGTTTTTACATTTAAAACGTTGCTTTTTATTTCTTATACCCCATCTGATAACATCTAAACTTTGGCATGCCAAACAGCGTTTTTTTTAGTCTTTTCCATATACAAAAAAAGTTTAGTGAAAACACTTTCACTAAACTTTTTTTAAAGCATTATATCTAATTCAAATTCATACAATGAATTTTTATGCTAATCACCAACCATTTTTCAGTATTATGCCTTTATTTTTCAAGTAAGTTTTGTTAGTAATTTTGACAATTAAAAAGCCCTACCAAATCGGTAAGGCTTTTTTGCTCGCGAAGTATGTAGGTGTTCAGTAGATAAACTACCGTTCATTTGTAATTTCCACAAAGGTTTTGAGAAATTTAAACAGTTTCTCAAAATAGCTTACTTATCTAAAAAGGTGGTATAAACTCAAATTTATGCCAAACTTTCGATTTCAGTAAAGCTATTGATAGGAGGACAAGAACAAATAAGCGTTCTATCCCCTAAAGTATCATTTACCCGACTTATCGATGGCCAAAATTTATTGTTTTTAATCCATGGTAAAGGAAATATAGCTTGTTCTCGACTATATGGATGCTGCCACTGATGAGAAACAGCTACTGTAGCCGTATGAGGTGCATTCTTCAATAGATTATCTTTAGCATCTATGTTGCCTGTCTCTACAGCAGCTATTTCGCTTCTAATGCTAATCATGGCTTCACAAAATCTATCTAATTCATCTTTAGATTCGCTTTCGGTAGGTTCTATCATTAATGTTCCAGGAACAGGAAAAGAAACGGTTGGCGCGTGAAAACCGTAATCCATCAAACGTTTAGCAATATCAATCGCTTCTATACCAAAGTTTTTAAATGCCCGACAGTCTAAAATTGTTTCGTGTGCACATCGGTTTTTACTACCTGTATATAAAACGGGATAATATTTTTCTAATTGAGATTTGATATAATTAGCGTTTAGAATGGCATTTTTAGTGGCATCTGTTAATCCTTCTCCGCCCATTAAAGCGATATAAGCATGAGCAATTACCAAAATATTGGCAGACCCCCAAGGGGCGGCAGAAACTGCAGTAGTAGATTTATTGTCGTTAGACTGGGGTAAAAAGTGGTGTTTAGGCAAATAAGGGGTTAAATGTTTAGCCACTCCAATAGGACCCACACCTGGACCTCCTCCTCCGTGAGGTATGCAAAAAGTTTTGTGTAAATTGAGGTGACATACGTCTGCACCAATGTTGGCAGGACTTGTTAATCCTACTTGCGCGTTCATGTTTGCCCCATCCATATATACCTGTCCTCCATGTCGATGAATGATGTCGCATATCTGAACAATCGATTCTTCAAATACGCCATGTGTAGAAGGGTAGGTGACCATCAAACAAGCTAAGTGTTCTTGATGTGCTATTGCTTTTTGTTCTAGGTCTTGTATATCAATATTTCCGTTTTCATCGCACTTAACAATCACAATTTTCATCCCTGCCATGGCAGCCGAAGCGGGATTAGTACCATGTGCCGAAGCGGGTATAAGCGTAATGTTTCTATGTGCTTGATTATTATCTTGTAGATAGGCTTTTATAACCATTAAACCTGCATATTCTCCTTGTGCACCTGAATTGGGCTGCAAGCTAATAGCATCGAAGCCCGTTATTTCAGATAACCATTGTTCTAGTTCTTGAAATAGCTGTAAATAGCCTTCCACTTGCTCAAGTGGGGCGAAGGGATGAATGTTAGCAAACTCGTCCCATGTTACGGGTATCATTTCTGTGGTCGCATTCAGTTTCATGGTACATGAACCTAAAGAAATCATTGAATGACAGAGCGATAAATCTTTAGATTCTAAAGATTTAATATACCTTAACATTTCATGCTCCGAATGATGGCTATTAAAAACAGGATGCGTTAAAAAAGATGTTTTTCGTTTTAACACATCAGAAATGTACTTATTTGTTGTGGAGAGCTGGACAATATTAGGTGCAGATGTATCGACTACGCTGGCAAATAGATTAACGAGTTGTTGAATATCTTCTTTTGAAGTAGTTTCGTCGATAGCTATAATTATTTTATTGGCTTGATAATGAAAGTTGATAGCTTGTTTACTTGCTTGAGCTCTGA
>CANJWF010000192.1 GCA_947478315.1 Sphingobacteriaceae bacterium
AAAAAATAGGTTGATTTATCAAATTTGTAGCCAAAATGGCTACTTAACAAGTTTAAATATGGGTAATCTGTAGCATTAGAAAAATAGTCGAATGAAATTTAAACAGTCTCTTATAAATTAAAGAAAAAGTTTGTTCATTGTACAATTTTCAACTCCGTACAATGAACAAACCTATCTCGGATTACAGCCACCAAAAAACATGAACGCTATTGTTCCATAAATTGAACAATCCAATCGCCAACTTCTGCACAACCATAATTTTTATCCTTATTTAAGTCTACTGTAACCACACCTACCTTAATAGCCTCATTAACTGCAATACGAATTAAATCGGCGGCTTCACTTAATTGAAAAGAGTCTAATAGCAAAGCTCCCGATAAAATTGCTGCCATAGGATTGGCAATATTTTTACCTGCTGCTTGGGGATATGACCCATGTATAGGTTCAAATAAAGCTGTTTTTGCTCCAATAGAAGCCGAAGGTAACAAACCCATAGAACCACTCAATACGCTAGCTTCATCAGAAATAATATCGCCAAACATATTCTCAGTTAATACCACATCGAACTGTGCAGGATATTGAATAATTTGCATAGCAGCATTGTCGACAAACATCATATCCAACGTAACATCTGCATAATTTTTTGCCATATCTTGAACAACGGCTCTCCAAAGTCGAGAGGTCTCCAACACATTCGCTTTATCTACTAAAGTCAATTTTTTTCGACGCCGTTGTGCATCTTGAAATGCTAATTTAGCAATTCGCTCTACTTCAACTCTGCTGTAAGTACAATGGTCGTAAGCATCATTCTCTGTACGTCCTTTTTCACCGAAATAAATTCCACCTGTTAACTCCCGATAAATAACCATATCTACATCTTTTAACAACTCAGGACGTAGTGGTGCATGACCGATTAAAGAGGGGTAAATTTTTACAGGGCGAATATTAGCATACAATCCTAAACCTTTTCTTAAAGCTAACAAACCTTGCTCTGGGCGAACTTTGGCAGATGGGTCATTGTCGTATTTAGGATGACCAATAGAACCAAACAATACGGCATCGGAATCTAAACAAATTTGCAAAGTAGAGTCGGGGAGTGGCACTCCGTGATGATCGATAGCAATGGCTCCTACATCTGCGGAATGGTATGAAAATCTGTATCCAAATTTTTTTTCAATGGTTTTTAAAACCTTTAATGCTTGTGCGGTAACTTCTGGACCTATGCCGTCTCCCGATAAAACGGCTATTTTTTTTTCTATCATTGGGTTAAAATAAAGGATGTTGTACTTCAAATTTTTTAATTTCCTCTTTCATACTTAATAAATAATCTATATCATCATACCCATTAATTAAGCATGTTTTTTTGTAGGGGTCTATATCAAATGATTCACTTTCTTGCGTATGGTCGAGAATGATGGTCTGTGCTTCTAAATCTACCGTCACAGAAACTTCTTGCCCCTGTTCAACAAAAGAAAAAATACGTGCTAAAAAAGACTTCGACACTTGTACAGGCAACACACTATTGTTTAAGGCATTGCCTCTAAAAATATCAGCAAAAAAACTGGATACTACCACCCGAATACCGTAATCGTGTAACGCCCAAGCGGCATGTTCTCGACTAGAGCCACAACCAAAATTTTCGCCTGCTACCAACACACTATTGCCCTTATACTGAGGATTGTTTAACACAAAATCGGCAATAGGTTGATTATTGGCATCGTAACGCCAATCGCGAAAAAGATTTTCACCAAAACCATCACGCGTAGTCGCTTTCAAAAATCGCGCTGGAATAATTTGGTCGGTATCAATATTCTCTATCGGTAAAGGAATAATAGGAGAATTGAGTTTAATAAATTTTTGCATAGCTTAAATACTTATTTAATAATGTAAACTGTTACACTTCTTACGCGTTACTTAACAAACTTTACCTGCTACAGCCACTTTTGCAGCCGTTAACGGACTTACCAATAAAGTTCTAGCACCTGGACCTTGTCGCCCTTCAAAATTTCTGTTAGAAGTAGATACACAATATTCTCCTGCGGGTATTTTATCTTCGTTCATGGCTAAACAAGCAGAACATCCTGGTTCGCGCAAAGCAAAGCCCGCCGCTGCCAATATTTTATCTAAGCCTTCTTCTTGTGCTTGTTTTTCAACTTGTTTAGAACCTGGCACAATCCATGCTGTAATGTTAGGTGCTTTTTGTTTGCCTTTTACATAGTTTGCAAAAATGCGTAAATCTTCTATACGACTATTGGTGCAGCTACCTACAAACACGTAGTTAACCGGTAAATCTATTAATGATTGGTTTTCTGCCAATCCCATATATGCCAATGATTTTTTAAATGATTCTGGACTCTCGGTACTACTTGCCGTCGGAATTTTTTCAGAAAGTTTAATACCCATACCCGGATTGGTTCCAAAGGTTATCATCGGTTCTATATCGGTAGCAGCATAAGCAACCTCAAAATCAAAAGTTGCATCAGCATCACTATAGAGTGTTTTCCAATAGGCTAATGCTTTATCCCAATCTTCACCTTTTGGGGCAAATTCTCTTCCTTTTACATATTCAAAAGTGGTTTCATCAGGTGCAATTAAACCGCCTTTGGCACCCATCTCAATGCTCATGTTACAAATAGTCATACGGGCTTCCATACTCAACGAACGTATTGCATCCCCTGCATATTCAACAAAATAACCCGTTGCACCTCCCGTACCTAATTTAGAGATGATATATAGAATAATATCTTTAGATAATACGCCTTCTTTTAGCTTACCGTTAATAGTAATGCGCATACGTTTAGGTTTAGCTTGTAGCAAACATTGCGTTGCCATCACTTGCTCTACTTGCGAAGTTCCAATACCAAAAGCGATGGTTCCAAATGCACCATGTGTGGCAGTATGACTATCGCCACATACCATGGTCATGCCAGGTTGAGTGATGCCTAACTCTGGACCAATAACATGTACAATACCTTGATAGGGGTGAAGCAAGCCGTATAGTTCTATGTCAAATTTTTGGCAATTTTCTTTTAGTTTGTCTACTTGCTGACGAGAAAGAGGCTCATTGATGGGCAAATGTTGGTTTAAGGTAGGTACATTATGATCGGGAGTGGCTACTATTTTTGTTTTATCCCAAACGCCAATACCTCTTTTTTCTAATCCCGTAAATGCTTGAGGACTGGTTACCTCGTGTATCAGATGTTTATCGATATAAAGCACACTCAAGTTGCCTACCTGTGCTACCACGTGCTTATCCCAAATTTTGTCGAAAAGTGTTTGTTTCATGGTTATAGTTTATATCTTAAATTAGTTATTATTTTCATCTGTTAATTATTCAGCTGTGTTTGTTTTTCATGGACTTCATGCGTGCTTCGCAGGTTGTTTTTTAATGATGATGAAGAACCCA
>CANJWF010000193.1 GCA_947478315.1 Sphingobacteriaceae bacterium
GTTTTTTATTCCTCGTAACATTTCTCTTTTACCAGGAGGACCTTTTAGTTTTTCAATTTCAAAACCTAGGGTACGTAAATTTCTTTTCAAATTTCCCGTTATTGCATAGGTAACAAAAACGCCACCTTTTTTTAAAAAGCAGCTGCATTTTTCTAATTGTTCTAAAGTCCACATCGCTGGTTGGTGAATAACCGAAAAAGCATCGTAATATACTAAGTCGAACTTTACGTCAAGTTGAACATTTTCTAACGAATCATTGCAAATTTTTAAACGCGTGTATGGGTTAATCTCTTCCCAATCGATGGTAGATAATTCGTATTTATTGATAAAGGATGTATGTAA
Source organism: Sphingobacteriaceae bacterium (assembly GCA_947478315.1). Classification (GTDB taxonomy): domain Bacteria; phylum Bacteroidota; class Bacteroidia; order Sphingobacteriales; family Sphingobacteriaceae; genus CANJWF01. Next base: position 343 of record CANJWF010000193.1, read on the forward strand.
TTGGTTTCCTACCCATTGGTGGTATTGCGTGTCTATAAATGCTTGAATGGGTAATAAATAAGGTTCTATTCCTACAAATTCAATATTAATTTTATGTTCTAACGCATATTGGGCACTTAATAAAAAATTAAGTCCTGTTCCCAATCCAATCTCTAAAATTTTTATAGGTGAATGATTATCTGATTGCAGATGTTTATAATTTAATCCATTATAAATAAAAACATGCTTGCTTTCTTGTGCAGCACCATGTATGGAATGATAATGTTCTCCAATGATAGGATGAAAAAAAGTATAAGAACCATCTTTTGTGGTTATTAATTGCAGATTGGTGTTACTCATGCTCAAACATCCAACCCGAAGCCAACACATCAGCTAGGTGAAGTGTTTTCAGCGGAAGTTTATTTTTATCTATGTACGACTGCAGATGCATAAGGCATGAAGCATCGGTAGAAATTATGTAATTAGCCCCAGTAGATAGAGCATGTTCTACCTTTTGTTCGGCCATGGCGGTTGATATAGCTGCAAATTTTACCGAAAATGTACCTCCAAACCCACAACAAGTTTCACCATCAGGTAAATCTACTAATTCTAATCCTAATACCTTTGATAGTAGATTAAGAGGTTCCTGTTTGATACGACATTCCCGTAATCCGCTACAAGAATGATGGTATACAGCTTTTCCCTCCAATTCTGCCCCGAAATAATCTTTCTTTAAAACATTGATCAAAAAATCTGAAAGTTCATAAATTTTAGATTGAGTGTTTCGACAAGTATTATGATCAGGAGAATTGGTAAATAAATCAGTATAGTAATTTTTAACCATTCCTGTACAAGAAGCCGAAGGAGCAACGATAGGAGCATCGACAGAAAAATCACCTAAAAATTTTTGTGCTACAATTTTAGCTTCATTCCAAAATCCAGCATTAAATGCAGGTTGTCCACAACAAGTTTGTTGAGGATTATAGATGATATCACACCCAGCTTTCTTTAATACTTTAAATGTATTTACTGCCGTTTGAGGATATATTTGATCAATAAAGCAGGGAATAAAAAGTTGAATTTTCATCTGAAAATAATTAGTTGTTCTTGAAGGCACTCATGCACGACTTCGCAAGTTTCAGGCCTTTGTGTCCTTAACTAAAATTTTATTTTTCTAAAGTATAGTACAAACTTTAAATGTTGTTTGTTTTTAGTGATAGTATAAACTAGAACAATATAGATGAACCTATTTTATAAAAAAAGCGAAGTTTATCATCTTCGCTTTTTTTATAAAATAGGTTCATACTGTTTTATTTATGTGGGATTTTCTATTTTGTATCGTTCGTCTCCTGTAGGATATTTGATTAGAATTTTTACTAAAAATAATAAACCCAATCCAAATGGAATGATTAAAGATAATGCCGACGTTCTTAAGTTAATTAGTTGGTCGATGGTTGCAAATAATGCCATACCTAATACAATAGCCATCTTCTCTGTAAAGTCGAAAAAACTAAAAAATGAAGCCGAATCGGCGGTATTTTCTGGAAGAAATTTAGAATAAGTTGACCGAGAGAGAGATTGACTTCCTCCCATGACTAATCCCACTAAAATTGCCAAAAAATAAAAACCTAATTCTGTTTGCACAGTATAACTTGTGATACATACCACAATCCAAATAATACCTACTAATACTAATATTCTTATGTTGCCGAATTTAGCTGACAATTGAGCCATAATTCGCGCTCCAAATATTGCTATGATTTGAATAATTAAAATAGTGAGAATTAATCTATCTGCAGATAGCTTGAGTTCTTTTGCTCCAAATAAAGCTGCAACCAACATAACGGTATTTACTCCCATAATGAGGAAAAAATAACCACCCAAAAATGTTTTTAAAACAGGCATTTGTTTCACTTGTTTAAACACTTTAGAAAGTTCTTTAAATCCATTAGACTTAGTCGAAGATTGATAATTAGGGCTTCCTTTAGGTAGTTTTTCAAATGGAATTTGAGCAAATCCAACCCACCAAACACCTGTCAATAAAAAAGATATTCTCGAAGCCATAGCAGCGTCTGATATCCCAAACTGGTGTGGATATATAATTAGAATTAAGCAAATTACTTGCAGAATGACACTGCCTAAATAACCATACGCATACCCTTTTGCGCTAACGGCATCTTGTCTGTCAATAGTTGATATTTCTGGAAGATAAGAATTGTAGAACACCAAAGAACCTGTAAACCCAATGGCAGCTATTCCAAAAAACAACATGCTAGAAGCAATAGTTTCTTTAGTGAAGAAAAACAACAAACAGCAAGCTGTAGCTCCCGTGTAAGTAAAAAATTTCATCCACACTTTTTTATTGCCTTTACTGTCGGCTATTGAAGAAAGGATTGGTGAAAAAAAAGCAATTACTAAATATGCAGCAGATAATACGTAGTTGTAAAGTGAAGAACTTTTAAGGTTGAATCCTAAAAAATCGATGCTACCTGAATTCGAAATATCTCCAGCTTCGGTTACAATTTTGTAGTATGCTGGAAAAATAGTGGTTGTTATAACAAGATTATACGCTGAATTAGCCCAATCATACATTGCCCAAGAGTGAATAGTTTTTGGGTCATTTTTTTTTAATGTAATATCAGTCATAATTTGTTCTGAATTGATTATAATTTGGCAAATAAGTTAATTTATAAGAGAGTAATGTTGAGAAATTAGTTTAGAACGCGTTACTATTAGAATCAATATTAGCAGAGTCTTTGATGAAAAAACCTGCAGTTCCCGCAATTCCTGCTGCAATTCCCCCAACCAGTGCGGTAATTACGACGGTAAGCGCGAAGGATAAATGAAATATTTCCCCAATTTTGTGTGCCACAACATTATCTGCAGCCATTTTATTTAGAGCAGTAAGAATTCCCCAAAGTAGCGCAATACCAACAAAACTACCTGTAAATGCTTCTTTAACATCTTCTGCTTTTACAGCCGATGCAATAAAACAGACGACTGCTATAATCCACCATGGCAGAAATAATTGAAGAGCATACCCCACCAATGCTATGACGATAACTAATAGTAACATTTTTAA
>CANJWF010000194.1 GCA_947478315.1 Sphingobacteriaceae bacterium
AATTGAGTACATGTATGCAGTACATACATGTACCAAAAGGGGTTGCAAATCTAAGTTAAAAAATACTAATTTGCAAACCCTTAATGCTGCTTTTACCTGTTATTTTAGTTTATACACGTGAGATTACCCGATATTTTTGTACAATCGTTGAAATCCGTTAATGGATTTCATCAAAAAGATTTTTGCGCTTGCCATGAGCAAGAGGCTACTGTTACCGCCGTTCGTTACAACCCGTTTAAAAAAAGGGTACTATGGAATGATACTAACTCATCTGTAGTGCCTTGGTGTAGCCACGGACGATATTTGTTCGATAGGATATCTTTTACCTTAGACCCCTATTTTCATGCGGGGGCTTATTATGTACAAGAGGCTTCTTCCATGTTTGTAGAACATGTTTTCAATACATTGACTTTTGAACATAGTCCTAAAAAAGTTTTAGACCTTTGTGCCGCACCTGGTGGTAAAAGTACCTTGCTATTGTCGTTAATAGACGAACAAGATATATTGGTTTGCAATGAAGTAATTAAAACCCGTGTGCCTGTTTTGACTGATAATGTAAACAAATGGGGCAAACAGCAGGTTGTTATTACACATAACGATGCAAAAGACTTTCAGCGATTACCTGCCTATTTCGATTGTGTGTTAGTAGATGCCCCTTGTTCGGGTTCGGGCATGTTTAGAAAAGACGAAAGAGCCATTGCCGAATGGTCGTTGGAACATGTTAAATTATGCAGTCAGCGTCAACAAAGAATCGTGGCCGATATATTACCAGCTTTAAAATCGGGGGGGTATTTACTGTATTCGACTTGTTCTTACTCCGTAGAAGAAAATGAACAACAGTTAGATTGGTTGCTGCAACATTTTAACTTGGAAACTATCCGAATACCTTTGGGCGATTGGGGCATAGTGGAAACGCAAAGTTCAGAACAGGGGGCATGGGGCTATCGTTTCTATCCTGATAAAATACGGGGAGAAGGCTTTTTTATGGCTTGTTTGCGTAAAACTGACGGAGTTACCGATGCTGTTAAATATTCTTCCCAAAAATTAGTTACCCTTCCTAAAAATGACAACACTGTTTTGCAACATTGGCTAAACGATATAGAGCAGTTATTTATTTGTGAGGTAGGCGACTATGTGTATGCCATGCCCAATGCGTTACGGCGCGAAGTAGAAATTTTAACCAAAAACCTTTATGTTAAAAAAGCGGGTGTTTGTGTGGGTAAAATGATGAGAGCCGAATTATTGCCCGAGCATCAATTGGCGTTGAGCACTTTACTGAGTGGCGAGGTAGCCCGTGTTGCTTTAGACCAGCAACAAGCACTTGCCTATCTCCGAAAGGATGCCCAGTTGCAACTAAACAACTCTCAACAAGGTTGGGCATTGGCAACCTACGATGGTTTGGGTTTGGGCTGGATGAAGGTGCTTCCCAACCGTATCAACAACTATTTTCCGAAGGAGTTAAGGGTGTTGCGTTAGATGAAATTTAATTTAAAAGTTACTTTTTAAGTACTTATATTTGTACTGATTAAAATTATTTTTTGACTATTATGATAGCTGCTAATTTCACGGAGTTTAGAACCGACTTGAAAAAATATTTAAATACAGTTGAAGAAAATCAAGAAACTTTGCTGATTAAACGTGCAACTGGTAAAGGGGCGGTATTAATTTCTTTAGAAGAATATAATTCTTTGATGGAGACTGTACACTTACTAAGCTCAAAGAAAAATGTTCAACACTTGTTTGAATCTATCGAGCAAATGCAGGCGGGTAAGGTCGTTACTAAATAATAATCTGTTTGGATGAAGATTATTTTTTCTGAAAATGCTTGGAAAGATTATGTTTGGTGGCAAAGCACCGACAAAAAAATGCTCCGCAAAATCAATGAATTGATTAAAGACATTCAACGAACTCCCTTTGAAGGCTTAGGCAAGCCCGAATCGCTCAAATTTGATTTAGCGGGTTTTTGGTCTCGCCGTATAGATCGAGAACACCGTTTGGTATATGAGGTAAAAGATGAAGGATTACTCATTTATGCCTGCCGATACCATTACGATAACTGATTGCTTCTTTTTACTTTTTCCGTCGTATTATTCTTTTCTTGAGTCTTTTTAGTAAATTCCTCTTTAAAGTAGTAAGCCATCCCTCTTCAAAGTTTGAATCAAAATTAGTTTCGTGCTCATTTAATAAAGGCAATAAGGATTTATCTAAATTGTCGCTTGGTTGGTTATTGTTTCCTATTTGTTTCTTGTAAAAAGTACGATAAGCTTCATATTTATCCCATTTGCTTTTATTGTTTTTCATAAAAATTTCAAATTCGTTTTGGTTTTTAAAGATATACTGCGATACATACGTATTCAACTGATAACTTGCTGGCTTGGCTTGTTCTCCTAACAAATGATTACTTTTTCGTTTTTCGATAGTAGCGTGTAAAAAGCTGCCGAAAAATTTATTATCTGCGAATAAAGCTTGGGCTTGTGTTTTAGCTTCATCGGGGTGGGCAACGGAAAGATTGGATACTCCTTCTAGTGTTTTAAAATAACTGGTAGCATGGAAGAAAAATAAGAAGCTAATCAAAAATTGATCGTCAACTATAGCTTTTGTTGAGTATTCTTTTTTTAGGTATTTTATGCTGGCTTCTAAAATAGCAAGGCTCCAAGGGTCGCTAGTATCAGGATATTCTAAATTTAAATCGAATATGTAGCTGGTATTTCGTCTAATGGCGTGTGTAAAGTTGGCACAGAAAAATAAATCGGCTTGAGTATAGTCTTTTTTAGTAAGCTTATTTTCAGTCTCACTTGTTGTTAAGCCTAATAAATCTTGCTCAATAAAGTTTTTAAACCGTTCATCGTCATTAAGTTGTTCTTTATATTGTTTTAAGGCGGTTATTAGTGGAGGTACATATATCCGATTACTAATTGTTTCTGCGCGGATTTTTCCTAAAACACATAGCGTGTTAATGAGGTGCTTGATGGTAGCTTCATCGTCAGTTTTCTTAAGTTCAGCATCAAAATGATAATCGATAGTGAAGGAAAGGTATTTATTTGACCACTCTGTTAGAGTGTTTATTGTTATTGTTCCATTAGTAATAGCACGGGTAAATTCGTTTTTAGGCAACTCCTCTGGTAGTCTGCCAAAATTAGCATAGGGCTTAGGTTTATTACGAAAGCTGAACTCATTTGCGTCTGTTCGCGGCTTATCAAAATGCTCGATAAAGTTTAATACTTGAGTTTGTTGTGACTCATCATTGATTTTACATAAAGTATTCAATTGGGTTTTCATATACTTATCATCTACAGGTGCGGTAGTGGGACCTATTCCTACTTTGAGGTTTAATAAGCTATTATTTTTTGGTTTTAGGTTACCTGTAATTAAAATTTGATATACTAAGGGATGCTTCATCCG
>CANJWF010000195.1 GCA_947478315.1 Sphingobacteriaceae bacterium
AACAAGCCGTAGCAACACACAAGCCCTTGCTTGCTGAAGTTATCGAACAAACGGATAGGTTTACCGCACAGCAGCACCTACCTCCTATTCGATTCAATATAGAAATTAAAAGTGAACAAGCATACGAACCCCAATATCAGCCTACACCGAAAGAATTTACAGCCTTATTGTTAGCAGAGCTACACGCCTATCGTTTGTTCGATAGGTGCATTTTGCAGTCTTTTGATGTGCGCATTTTGCAAGAAATCAGAAAATATTTGCCCCACCAACAGGTTGCACTGTTAGTAGAGGATAAGCATTCGGTAGCGCATCAACTAGCACAATTAGGATTTGTGCCCAGTATTTATGCCCCTGATTTTATATTACTGAATGAGCAAGAAGTGGCAACCATTCGTGCTTTGAATATGAAATTGATACCATGGACGGTGAACGAATTTGCCGACATTCAACAAATGATACATTGGGGGGTAGATGGTATTATTAGCGACTACCCCGATAGGGTTTGTAGGATGCTCAATAATGAATAAACGGTTTCTGGTACGTTGTAGGTTCGTGTCTGCATGGAGCTTATCGTTTTGTTATCGTTTAAAAATTTAAACAGTTTATATAATTTTTTGATATGTTTTCGGCAACAAACAGAATGTCTGATATAGCACAACTCATGCAAACCGAATTGGATGTGTTGGTAATAGGCGGTGGTATTACGGGTGCGGGTATTGCCTTAGATGCCTCAACCAGAGGATTAAAAGTAGGGTTGGTGGAAATGCAAGATTTTGCCGCTGGCACCTCTAGCCGTTCTACTAAATTGATTCATGGCGGACTTAGGTATTTAAAACAGTTTGAATTTCGGTTGGTAGCGGAGGTTGGCAAAGAACGCGAAACGGTACATCGCAATGCACCGCACCTTACCAAACCCGAACCTATGTTATTACCCATTGTAAAAGGAGGTTCGTTTAGCTGGTTTACTGCCCGTTTGGGCATGACTGTGTATGAATGGTTGGCAGGGGTTAAAAAAGAAGAGCGACACAGGGTGCTGAGCAAAGAAGAAACGCTGAAGATAGAACCTACGTTGAAAAAAAAGGGCTTGTTAGGAGGGATTCTTTTTTATGAATACAGAACCGACGACGCTCGACTCACCATCGAAGTGTTAAAAACGGCAGTTGATAATGGTGCCATTGCTTTAAATTATGCACAAGCTACAGATTTTGTTTATCAAGGCAAGCAGATAGCGGGTGTGTTGGTTAAAGATTTGATACAACAACGGTCTTTTCAAATTAAAGCGAAGCAGGTAGTGAATGCAGGAGGTCCGTGGGTAGATGCTATCGACGATGTAGAAAAAGACCATGGCAGGCATAAGTTGAGCCTAACCAAAGGCGTGCATTTGGTGGTTGACCATCATAAACTTCCTATTAAGCAGGCTATCTACTTCGATACGTTTGATAAAAGAATGATTTTCGCTATTCCTAGAGATGGGAAAACGTATTTCGGTACTACCGACACTTTTTATAACGGAAATTTAATAGAGCCATTGATAACTGCCACAGACAGAGATTATTTGATACAATGTGTGAACGATATTTTTCCAGCATATACCTTGCATGCTCAGGATATAGAATCTTGTTGGGTGGGTGTAAGACCTTTGGTACATAAACTTGGTAAAGGTCCCTCGGAAATATCTAGAAAAGACGAAATGTTTATTTCGCCATCGGGCTTAATTACGATTGCAGGAGGCAAATTAACGGGCTATAGAAAAATGGCACAAAAGGTGATCGATTATGTGAGTTTTCAGATAAAGCAATGTGTTGTGCCGTGTAAAACAGAAAATACGGTTATTGCTGGTGGACAGATGGCGGGTTACGACTGTTTTTCGGATTTATTAAAACATGCCGTAAAGCAAGGTATGGCAATTGGTTTAGAAAAAAAAGAGGCTAAGTTGTTGGGGCATCGGTATGGTTCGAATGTTTTTACGGTATTTGATTTTATAAAAGAAGCCATCAATAATCGGATGGCTGATGTACCAGTTTTTTTACAAGCCGAATGTTTGTATGCTATGGAATATGAAATGTGTCAGTCGCTATCAGATTTTTTGATTAGAAGAACAGGCATGATTTTTTTCGACATGGAGCATGCCGAACGTTATCAATACGGAATTAATCGACTGATGGCACAAAAACTACATTGGAGTGAACAACAAGCCACTTGTTCTTTACATGATTTTCGGCAAGCATTGGAAAGGCATTTTTCTGTAAAGACTATGTAGTACAGAGATAGGCTTAGTAATTTTAACGAACCATTATGCCCTTTAAAACAAACAGCACCTCATTCTTAAAAGAACGAAGTGCTGTTTATTAGAGTGTTAACGTAAATATTATGAACGATATAATACTTGTTTTACCGCTTTAATTACTTTCTCTGGATTGGGTAAATATTCTTGAATGAGCGTGGGCGCATAAGGCAAGGGAACATCGCCCCCCATCACGCGTAAGATGGGAGCATCTAAATAATCGAAAGCATCTTTTTGTACTTTAAAAGAAACTTCGGTGGCGATAGAACCCAATGGCCAAGATTCTTCTACAATTACCAAGCGATTGGTTTTCTTAACAGAATTAATTACCGTTGCGTAGTCGATTGGGCGAACGGTTCTCAAATCAATCACTTCGGCGTGGATATTTTCTTTTTCCAATTCAATCGCTGCTGCGTTTACCACTTTCATCATTTTTCCGAACGACACGAGGGTTACATCGGTGCCTTGTTTCACAATATCGGCAAGTCCGAGTGGTATGTAATATTCTTCAGAAGGAACGAGACCCTTATCTCCATACATCAATTCAGATTCCATGAAAATAACCGGATCGGGGTCGATGATAGACGTTTTTAACAATCCTTTGGCATCGGCTGGATTTGATGGTACTACTACTTTTAATCCCGGACAGTTGGCATACCAATTCTCAAAGCATTGTGAGTGTTGGCTGCTCAACATTCCTGCATTACCCGTAGGGCCTCTAAATACGATAGGTACGGAAAACTGCCCTCCGCTCATCGACATCATTTTGGCTGCTGCGTTGATAATTTGGTCAATAGCAACTAATGAAAAATTGAAAGTCATGAACTCGATAATTGGTTTTAATCCGTTCATTGCCGCTCCTACTCCAATGCCCGTAAAACCTAATTCTGAAATAGGGGTATCTATTACACGTCTGGCACCAAATTCGTCTAACATCCCTTGACTTACTTTATAGGCTCCGTTATATTCGGCAACTTCTTCGCCCATCAAAAAAATGCGGTCGTCTTTTCGCATTTCTTCGTTCATTGCTTCGCGAAGTGCTTCTCTGAATTGTATTTCTCTCATGTTTTATAGGTTAACAAATCGGTCGCAAATATAGGTATTGGTTTCAAA
>CANJWF010000196.1 GCA_947478315.1 Sphingobacteriaceae bacterium
ATGTTGTCATTAATTCCAATATCTAATTTAAAATCCATATCGTTCTCTAAAATGAAATTATTGAAAAGTCCGAACGGAAATCTAAAGCGATTAACTTTATAACCAGCGCCTATTTCAAAACCCGATGAATTTTGTTCGGAAATTTGACTATTAGACAGACTTAAACCTACCGTTCTACTTTTTTTCAAACTAAACTTAGCACTAATGTTGTTCTGAAAACGGACATCAAAACCTATCAATGGAGCGAACTGCTCATTGATAGATACTTGCGAAACTTGATATTCAGGCAAAAAGTCTCCATTCACATCTCTTACATTCACAAAACCTCCTTCTTCTGCATATCGAGCGAGTGAATTAAAACTATTAATAGTGTATACTGATTTATAACTATGCGTGACGTTAATAGATTTAAATAACTGTTGCAAAGCCTCTATTTTACTAAGACCATTATAACTAATATTCCAATTGGGTAAAGGTATAGACGGAAACATAGAGAGATTATAGGATTGAGGACTACTACCTGCATAAGCAGACAAAAAAGCATTTACCACCACCAATTGAGCATTTTTACCATACCCATCGTAATAAGTATCGACCAAACCAGTTGAATGGGGATTTTGTTGTGAAAAACGTCTGGAAATAATGGCTCTATTATTTAAAAAATCTTGAAAAACTTGATCCCCAGAAGCGAAAGCAGTAGAAATAGAGATAAATGAAATGGAAAAATTACCATTTTTAACAGGATTAATATTAATAAAGCCTCCCTCATTTGCGGAATATTTATAAATAGTTGCATAATTCATATTCATCGTACGCATTCCGCTTAAATCAATTTTAAAACCAGGAAAAGGTTCTAAAATACCCCTTAGATTCAAATCCGTTTTATTGTTTGTATTATAACTCTGATTTAAAATAGAATCTTTAGTTATCCAACCTTGTTGAGCAGCTTTGTAGCGAATATCTTCTTGGTCACCAAATAAAAAAGCCCAACCAGGTGCCCACCTATTTTTATCTTGACCCAAAATATCGGTTTTAGGTAAATAACCTGGTAAAAAAATACCCTGCGTAATAGCATAAGAACCACTAACACTTTTGAGACTCGTTAAAAAATTCACTAAAGTGCGAGCAATAGGATTTTCGCGATTATTAATGGTTCTGTTAAAAAAATCAACTTTATTATACAAAGAAGCAAAAGTTAAGGTGGGATTAATTTGGATGGTTCTGGCATTTTGGATGGTATTACCTAAACGAACATCTGTTCTTTGCAAGAAATTAGCTGGTTCCGATTTCCATGCAAAGTTAGACCCATAACGTACTGCAACGGCAATCCAATCCATACCTGGTATTTTATTGATGGGTACAGCATAATTGACATTAAATGTGTGCATGTAATCGGTTGTTCGACCAAATTTTTTAAGGTTTGCCCATATAGTATCGCGCTTGGCTGGTGTTATCCGTCCTTCAGGCTCATCGACAATAGCATTATTGGTTGCATTAAAATCTATCGCTAAAGACTTCGTTAAGTTCCAATTGATGCTATAATTCCAATTAAGTTCAATTTTTTTATTGAAGGTTGTTTGAATGGGTATACCTTCTAATCCAATAGTACGTGGCGTATTTTCCGCATAAAATCTATTTAATTCTATGCGATAGGTATAAGCGGAAGGTAAGGGAGTAAAGTTAAAATCAGTAATAAGTGCCAAATATTTTTTATCTCTCAACGAACGAATTTTAGAAAATGGTGCAATATTAATCGGAGTCGTAGAGTAGGCATAGTTTAATGATGTTTTATAAACCTGTTGAAAATCACTTTCTACTAAAAAGGAATGTCGGTAGGTTTCGTTATAAATATAGTTTGCACTCCAATTTTCAATATCCCAAAAATGTTTTTGCGGGTTTTTACCTGTTTTTATTTTTCTAACATTGGTAAAATTAATCCCTCTCCGCATTGTATAATCTTCTACCAAAAGTTGTAAATCACTTTTTTGAGACGCAGAAAGAGGGGCTAATGAAGTAGCCAATTCTATATCTGGAGAGCGTGGGTCGTATTGAGGTGTACTTACCAACGTAGAGTAATTTAACAAAGTTGGCACTTTTACGCCCCACTTATCTGGCAAAAACATACCTAATTCCATATTGGTTAATAAGTCAAACTGATTATCGTCTGCTCGATTACGTTCACTAACACGCTTCTCTAATGAGCCGAATCCTGCAGTTACTTTTTTCCCAGAAACGGTTACGTTAGCAAAATTGGCTAATTTGGCATTTAGACTTCCTAATGCGGCCCATCCTGTTCGTTCATCAAAATCTGTTAATCTTAATTCATCAAACCACACTTGAGCATCTTTAGGTAAGCCATCGTCTTGAGAAGCTGTTTCGTTCGTTTTTAACGGATTTCTAATTCCCAACATAATGACCCGTATCTTACCCAAATCCGGAAAACCTTTAATAGTTATTTTTTTTCCATCCACATTGTAGGTATAAGGTTTATTGGGTAACCACAAAGTTCCTCCATTATCATCATCTTTGGCTAGGTTACGAGCTACTTTTGCTTGCTGAAACCATTCAATAGGTATAATAACTCTATTTTCTTGAGGCCAAATCAAATCGGCAATAGAAGTTCCTGGTTGCGTTACTTTGAGAGGTATTTCGTATTCGTAATAATTATCTTGATTATCTGAACCCACACGTACCAAGGCGCGAACATCATTGTCTTTTAATTGGTCTCCTTCTGCATGAATAAACATTTCTACTTTCTTGTAAGAACGTAAGTCTAAGGAAGTAGTTTTGAATGCCGCACGGGCGTATCCATCTTTTAACTTTTGAACTTTAACCGCCAAAGATTGTTCGTTAAGCCTTGTATCGGTACGAAAATTATTGATATCTCGTTGTCGGTCTATGCCAGGAGGTATTGTATAAGGGATAGATGCTCTATTGCCATTTTCTTCTAAATTAATAGTTGATACTTCTAGTATTGAATTATCAATGCCCCCTAATGGTAAAAGAGGGTCTACCAATACCTTAGCGGAACTGCCTTCTTGGTTATATCTTCTCCATTCGCTACGAGCAAACTGTAATTTTCCAAAACGTAAGGTGGTACTATCTTCAAAATTGGTTAAAAACATTCTGAAAAATCGAATAGATTTAAAATCCTCTATGTTACCCACTTTTTCTGTTGGTTGAAAGATGGGTATTCTGAATTGATACCAAGTAGCAGCTTGGGTTTGCCCATTGGCTAACTTTACTTGAGCTACCACTTTATCGGTAACATAATTTTTACCTACCTCCAAATCTTGAGGACGAATAGATACCTTGTACTGATAGTACTCATCAGCCACATTCATCGTATTGTCTCTATTTATATCCTCCGCGTCGGGATTAGGTGTTACGGCAGAA
>CANJWF010000197.1 GCA_947478315.1 Sphingobacteriaceae bacterium
AGTGACACGTGGCGACTCATCTGCCACGGTGCGGTTGAATCAAAGGTGAGAGTGCCCGTCAGGGACACTGTTTAGTAGACCCCGCAGAGTCCGTCGATGGAGACTTCCTCGACGAGCAACTCTTCAGTGGTCGTCTCTTCTACAGTGGTGGTGTTCTCTTCGGGGTTCATCGATACTCCTTGACAGATGAATGATAACTCTCGCGGACCGGTCGACACGCAGAATCTGAGCGAGATAAGGAATATGGGGTGTCCGGCTTGATAGCGGCGTGCATCCCTCACCAACCTCGATTCCCAGTCGCACCTAGGCCTATCTAGTCATAGGAGATGGACCGATTGAAGGGTCAGGACAATGTGAGTAACTTCTCCAAATCTTGAGAAGTGATATATCCAATCGACCTTCCGAGCTTGAGCCACAAGCTGGAGCCGACAGGGCGTGTTAGGTAGACAACAGCTCACTTACTTTGACTAATTTTCTTCCAAATTCGTAGCGCACCATCAATGACTGCGACCATTCTTTCGCGCTATCGAAGAAATGTAACTCATCAATTGATGATGCTCTGGACACCACAAAGTCTTCTCCATGGAATCCACGCTTTGAGATGCCAATCACCGAATTTTCCAGTACGAACACCACTCCGAAATCAATATCCGCTTCGAGGAATGTATTGCCCTGGTACGTGGCGCACAAAGTCTCTCGAACAACGAGAATCTGGCCAATTGACTCCCCCTTGCCATGGAAATAAACGTTTCCATCTCTGCGAGATTGATCAAACTCAGACCCTGATTTGTCGATGCGAATTGAAGAGAAGCTGAATTCATCATCGTCAACGGCAAAGTATTCAAGAACGGTATTGAGGGATAGATTGCCGGTGTCCGAAGCAACGGACACCGGCGCCTCAAGAAAGTCGTTCGTCATTGGCCATACGGATCCCAAGCTTTCCCAAAGAGTTCCTTCTAGAGCATTCAGGCGCTCTAGCCCGCTTCTTTCAATGTGGCGAGTTATCAAAGTCATGATGGACTCCTTTCAAAGTGAATTTTTTGATACGGGGCGAGCGCTCGATGATAAGACCATATTTCAATAGCTTGAGATCCTCCGGATCCCATTGAACTCTGCCACCGCGCAGTAACTCTTGAACCGTCGGAGAAGATAAACGTTTCGCCATAAGCAACTCCATTACTGTCTGATTTGATTGCACCTCGCGTAATCAAAGCCCTGAATTGGTTAAACGTGGCCTCGGGGTCGCCTGTAAAGATTTGTCTATTCTCTTCGACTCTCCCCGAACGCCCTATCTGTCCAAAAAATCCATTGTTCACTGGGAATTCCGAACGCGTGGCTTCAATGGCTCCTGCGAATCCGCTAGCCCACTGTGATCCTTGGGATCTACCGCCACCCATTGCCCTGCACCTTGTTGTACGCACTATCGACCCTGCTAGGGAAAGTCATGATTTTTGTCTTGAGGTGGCAGGACATAGGCAATTCGGCTGGCACGCGCCCGTGCCAGATCACGAGAACCGGCTCAAGGCGTTCAAGCATTTCTTGAAAGCCGTGTACAAGATTCTTGACATCGGCGTTCACTTTCATCATCGTGACGCTCGATACAGCTAGTTGCGACCTTGGGGGGAGTCCGTCAAAGCAAAACTCATAATCATCAGAGTCATTCCACCGAACATTCGGAATCACCTGTAATCCATGTTCCTCCCACCTTGCTGCGGCGATTCGATTGTTTCTTGTGTTCACACGTCGTACGCATGGCGCATCGTGAAACCGTAATGACATATCTGGAGATATGACTGCAGATGCGTGAGACAGTCGTTCCACCCACTTCAGTGGATTATTGACCGCATATTGTTGCCGAGCATCGTTCACGTAGAAATGCAGTACTGATCCTGGTGAGTTTGTGGCACTTTTCCATTTTGAAAAGACTTCAAGTTTTGATGGAATAAACAACTTGCTTGGTCCGTGGAGAATTGGAATTTTCTCCTCACCGGTAAGCCGTAGCCCGAATGTGGTAGGAGACGTGGTCGTGAGAGTTGATTCAACTCTCCACCTGTTATCGAATTGAGAATAATTCATTTAAATAGCCTTTATGTCGTTGTAGGGGTACAAAAAGTTCAAGGACATAACGTCCATAAGATGGGCGAGTCGAACTCAATCCCGCTCCCCCATGCGGGGGCAGTATGAAGGGCACTCTGCAGCGCCACATTGGACATAATAGCATCTAAGCGAACAAACGTTCGTATAAGTGATTGCTACCTCTATTTATTGCTCGGTGGACGGGTACGGCAGAAAAGCAGAAGATAAAGCAAAAATTTGACTTCTCTAGTTGAGTTTTGAGCGGAGGTTCAATACGACCCACCTGCAAGTATGGAGTGACCGTTGCCGGGTTGGGTCCAGCAGTTCATCTCGACAAACGCCCTAGGACACCGCCCTTTCACGGCGGCAGCACGGGTTCGAATCCCGTTGGGAGTACCAATTGCAATTTTTTCTCTTCCTAGTCGAGGATTCCCCTTATCGCATCTAGTCGCCTTACGCCAGATTCATCATGAGAGACTGTCCATGTGGCACCACTAATTCCCGCCGCTTCAAGCCCCGCCGAGGTGCCAATTCCCGTGGGCCAGCACGTTCGCGTCGACGATTCTGTGGAATTCATTGGCGACCAGGTCATTACCGGTGGCCACCCCTGGCGCCTCCTGCGCCTCAATAGCGGCGCCATCCGAGCACTACGGTCCTGGCAAGACGGCGCGCCCGTGACGCCGGAAAATCAACGATTAGCCCGCTCGCTCCGCCAGCAGGGAATCCTTCGACTGGTCGACACCGAACCGTTACCCCTCGCTGACGTCACCATCGTCATTCCCGTCTTTAACGATCTGTCGGGACTGCAGTCACTCCTACCCCGGCTCCGAGGCGTCGCCGTCATCGTTATCGACGACTGTTCGCCGCGAGGCAAAGAACTGCACGCACTCGTCGAGACCAACGGTGCCACCTACGTGCGCCTCCCCTCCAATCAAGGACCGGCCGCAGCTCGCAATCACGGGGCCGGTCTCGTAACAACCCCCTACGTCTGGTTTCTCGATTCCGATGTCGAGAGTTCCAACTGTCGCAGTGAATGGGACCGACTCAGTGGCGCGTTCCGCGATCCTCTGGTGGCGGCCGTGGCCCCACGCATCATGGGATCCGATGGTGAAGGTGTCTTGGGCAAGTATGAATCGCGACACGGTCCGCTCGACCTCGGTCCGTCCGGTGGCCTCGTGGTTCCGCGCGCCCGCGTCTCCTACGTGCCCACGGCATCACTCGTCATTCGCCGCACGGCCTTTGGCGAGGGGTTTGACGAGTCGCTCCGCACCGGTGAGGACGTTGACTTCATTTGGCGTCTGACCCAACGTGGCTGGCTC
>CANJWF010000198.1 GCA_947478315.1 Sphingobacteriaceae bacterium
TAAACAGCATACATGCTTGCCATAATGGCAAGTAGCGCCTGAGCAGTGCAAATATTAGAAGTGGCTTTGTCTCTTTTAATGTGTTGCTCTCGTGTTTGTAGTGCCATGCGTAAGGCATAGTTTCCTTGTTGGTCTTCGGTAACACCGATAATTCTACCTGGCAATGAGCGTTTATATTGTTCTTTGGTTGCAAAAAATGCGGCATGAGGTCCGCCAAATCCCATCGGTACGCCAAAGCGCTGTGTTGAGCCAATAACAATATCTGCACCCCATTCTCCTGGAGGGGTTAATAAGGTCAAACTTAGTATATCGGCGGCTACCGTTAGCTTTATATTTTTTTCTTTTGCTTGTTGAGCAAATTCTCTATAGTCGTACAATGGTCCATTGGCTGCTGGGTATTGTACCAAAGCCCCAAATATACCTTCGTGTGATGCTATATTGCGATGGTCGTCTATGATGAGTGTAATGCCAAATGGTGTCGCTCTTGTTTGAAGTACTTCAATAGTTTGTGGGAATACTTCTTTTGATACGAAAAAATGCTTGTCGGTTAATTGGGTTCTTAAATTAAATTGCATGAGCATTGCCTCTGCTGCTGCTGTGGCTTCATCGAGTAAAGAGGCATTCGCTATTTCCATTCCAGTAAGGTCTATAACCATGGTTTGGAAGTTTAGTAAGGCTTGCAATCTGCCTTGTGAAATTTCGGCTTGGTAGGGAGTATATTGTGTATACCAACCTGGATTTTCTAAAATATTTCTAAGAATAACTTTGGGTGTTATCGTGTTGTAATAACCCTGTCCGATATAGGATTTGAATACTTTGTTTTTAGAAGCTATTTTCTTAATGTCTTTTAAATAGTCATATTCGCTTTTGGCTGCTGGCAGATTAAGTGGCTTTTGTAAACGAATATTCTGCGGTATGGTCTGCTCAATAAGTAACTCTAAGGATTTAACGCCTATTTCTTGCAGCATTTGTGCTTGGGAATGCGAGTTGGTACCAATGTGGCGTTCCGCAAATTTTTCTTTGTAATGAATCATGTTTATAAGGTGTAAAAATGAGCCAAATAACGTTTTATCAATAATACTTTATCCATTCATAGATATCAAAAATTCTTCGTTGCTTTTGGTACCTTTCATTTGTTGTAACAGAAATGACATTGCTTCTTGAGAGTTCATATCTGCTAAATGGTTACGCAAAATCCAAAGTCTTTGAATGGTGTCTTTATCGAGCAATAGGTCGTCGCGTCTTGTGCTTGAGGCAACAATATCTATAGCAGGGAAAATTCGTTTATTAGATAATTTACGATCTAATTGCAGTTCCATATTTCCTGTGCCTTTGAATTCTTCAAAGATAACTTCGTCCATTTTAGAACCTGTATCAATTAACGCAGTAGCAAGTATGGTTAAAGAACCTCCATTTTCTATATTCCTAGCTGCACCAAAGAAACGTTTGGGCTTATGTAGCGCATTGGCATCGACACCTCCTGATAAAATTTTACCTGAAGCTGGAGCAGTGGTATTATAGGCGCGGGCTAAACGTGTAATTGAATCGAGTAAAATAACTACATCGTGTCCACACTCTACCATTCTTTTGGCTTTTTCTAATACAATATTGGCTATCTTCACGTGGCGTTCAGCAGGTTCATCGAATGTAGATGAGACTACTTCTGCTCGTACGTTTCTTGCCATATCGGTTACTTCCTCTGGTCTTTCGTCTATCAACAAAATAAGCAAGTATACCTCGGGATGATTATTTGCAATGGCGTTAGCAACTTCTTTTAATAGATTAGTTTTACCTGTTTTTGGTTGGGCGACAATTAACCCTCGTTGTCCCTTTCCAATAGGCGTAAATAAGTCCATGATACGAGTAGAATGGTTACTACTGTTGGTAAACAGATTTAATCTTTCTGTTGGAAATAGGGGAGTTAAAAAATCGAAAGGAATACGATCTCGAACTTCGGCGGGTATACGACCATTGATGGTTTCAACTCTTACTAAAGGAAAATATTTTTCTCCTTCCTTCGGAGGTCTGATGCTTCCGCGTACAGTATCGCCCGTTTTGAGCCCAAAAAGTTTAATTTGAGATTGAGAAACATAGATATCATCAGGCGAACTTAAATAGTTATAGTCGGCCGAACGAAGAAATCCGTAACCATCCTGCACAATTTCCAATACTCCTTCGCTTACAATCACATTATCAAAATCAAGATTTATTTCAGATTGTCGGTCTTTACGCTCTTTATTATTTTTTGCATTAGCACTTATGGATGGTGCATGCGTTCCAACATTAGTGGGTTCTTTTGTGCCTGTCGTTGTTGAAAACAATGTCGGTTCAAATGTATTGTTGTTGGCAGTTTCTAGAGTTTTTTCTGAAAAAACTGGTGTTTCAAAAATCACTTCTCCAACACTAGGTAACGCCTCTTGAACTACTGCTTGGGTTGGTTGTAAATTGCTTTCGTTATTGATAGGATGTTCTCCTGTGGCTTGTTTTTCTAGTATTTTGGCAATCAAATCTTGCTTACGCAAATCTTCGCTGTTTTCAATACCTACTGCATTTGCAATTTCGCGTAATTCTACAACGAGCTTGCCGTTCAAAGTCTCAATGTTAAACATCAATTCCAATAAAAAGGTGAAATAATAAAATAAGTGTGGTTTATAGTTAAGATGATTACTCAGTGCCTATCCGCATCAATTAAGTTTCTTGATTAGATTACTACAAGATGTTTATAGGGAAAGGTATATTTACGTTCTTAAATTGTAGAATAAAGCAAGTGCTACTACACTTGACTTCTCTGCAAGTTTATGGCAAGAAAACGAAAAAAACAAATAATTCAGTATAAATATCTACAAAAACAACTTTTGTATAAATTGCAGGCTTTTATTGACAGGTACTTAACAACTAATTATTTTATTAAGAATGAACAAATTGCAGTTGATTGCTGAAATTAAGCGAAAAAAGTCTTTTTTATGTATAGGTCTTGATTCAGATATAGAAAAAATTCCTCATTGTTTGCTCGGATATGCAAATCCTGTTCTAGAATTTAATAAAAGAATTATCGAAGCTACCCAAGATTTGTGTGTTGCCTATAAACCAAATACAGCTTTTTACGAACAGAGGGGAGTAGTTGGTTGGCAAACTCTCATAGAAACTATGGAGGCTATTCCCGAAGGAATTTTTTCAATAGCAGATGCAAAAAGGGGAGATATAGGCAATACTTCTAAAATGTATGCGCAAGCGTTCTTTGATAAAGATAGTGCGGGAATGTCTGTAGATGCGGTAACCGTTGCACCCTATATGGGCATGGATTCGGTATTGCCTTTTTTATCATTTAAAGATAAATGGACCATTTTGTTAGCATTAACATCCAATGAAGGCAGTA
>CANJWF010000199.1 GCA_947478315.1 Sphingobacteriaceae bacterium
AATCCAGCACCAGTATTGATATAGGCTACGCGCATTCCACGAGCTGTGCCATTATCTAAAATAGCGGTTTCAATCCCTCCAATCTGGTGTACATTTGCTACTTTATTTTTCCATCCATCCATACAAAGAATTATAGCTTTTCAAAATAGTAAGCTAAGTGAATTTGCATTTTATTTCTAAACCCTTGCGAGTTGCCTGTTTTTAGCTCGTTTAGTAAATCTCTGTGCGTAACTATTTTAGTTGCATTGTTTTTTTCTCTTGGGGGTAATCCGCTATCAACGTAGTCGAAAATGGGCAATAGCATTTTTTGAAACCTCAAAATGGTTTTGTTTCTAGAGATGCTATACAACATAGAGTGAAACTCAACATCATATTTTAATCTTTCAATTCTATCGGTTGATCGCTCTTCTTTTTCAACAATTTCTTCTAGTTTGGCAATGCTTTCATTTGTTTTTCTTAGAAACAATATATCGCCAATACCCATTTCAATAACAAGCCGCATTTCAAAAATTTCTTTCATGGTATTTCCATCCAATAATTTTGGATCAAGTACTCTTTGCATATTGCTAAGTACATCTGGCCTAGTCATAATCATCCCCCTATTTTTTCTGGACTCTATAATACCTAGTGTTTTAAATCTTGAGATTGCTTCTCGAATAGCGGTTCTACTAACACCCATTGCTTGGGCTAAATCAGTTTCTTTTGGTATAGCATCTCCAGGGCCGAAGTTTTCATTTCTAAAGTATTCTTCGAGAGAGAGCTCTATTTTATCAACTTGACTTAAAGATTCTAATGGTTTTATTTTAGTAAGCGGCATACAATCAAAAAATAAATGGTAAAATAATTTGGAACAATAAAATTAATACTTAATATTGACATATGTAAGACATATTAATTTATGCCTTTTAACTGGTAGCAAGTTTAACCTAAACTATTGTTATGAAAAAATTATTATCTTTTTGCACCGTGTTAGTTATGATGCTAACAACAAGTGCTTTTGCCCAAACTACAGTTACTGGTGCAGTAACCAATAGCAAAGGAGAACCCCTGTTTGGAGTTAGTGTTAAGGTGAAAAGTACTTCTGTGGGAGTTGCTTCAGACCAATATGGTAAATTTACCATTAAACTTCCTACTAAAAGCAACACACTTGTATTTAGTTATGTAGGATTTCAATCACAGGAGGTTTTTGTTGGCACCAGCAAAATTTTAGATATTATACTTCAAGACGAAGTCAATGCAATTTCAGATGTTGTTGTAGTAGGCTATGGTACCCAATCTAGAAAAAATGTTACTAGTTCTATTGCCAAGTTAGACCAACAAGTGTTGGCTACCACCCCAAGAGCAAATATTGGTGCTGCTTTACAAGGAACCATGCCTGGCTTACAAGTAGTTAACGCAACAGGGCAACCAGGTTCATCTCCATTAATTGTATTGCGTGGCGGGGCTTCTATCAATAATCCTGCCGCTCCTCTGGTAGTGGTAGATGGAATTATTCGTGCATATAATGATATTGCTTCAGAAGATGTGGCATCCATAGAAGTACTTAAAGATGCGGCTGCTACAGCGATTTATGGAGCGAGGGCAAGTAATGGCGTTATTTTAATTACTACTAAACAAGGAAAATTTGGATCTGCACAAATCAACTACAAGTATACAGGTGGTTATAATGTTCGTAGAGAAAGCTATAATTTTTTAAATGCCAAAGATTATATCTATTATAATCGATTGGGTAATCTTAATTCACAAAGGCCTGTTGCAACAGTGAATGCGGTTAGGGGTTATGGCCTTTTAACGGATACAGCTTCTTTTGATGTTCGTCAATACAGTGCGTCAAACGATTATTTGTTAGGGATGGGTTGGGATACTGTAGGTGATCCTTATGGTGGTGCCATCATTTTTAAAGACCATAGTGGTGAATTAGAGAAAACAGTTTTTCGGAACACACTTTCTCAAGATCATTATTTAAGTGCTGTTGGCGGTAATGATAAAGCCAAATATTTTGCTAGTTTCGATTATTATAATGAAGACGGAGTAGTTGTTGGAGCCGGATACAAGCGCTTTTCTGGTGTTTTAAATGGATCTTATAAAGTGAAAAAAAATGTGGAAATTTCTACAGGTGCAAACTTCTCAACTTCCAATCAGTTAGGGCCTATTACTACAGAAGTAAATACATTTTATCGTACACTTGATTTATGGCCTACCTATAATCCTTGGTTAGATTCTGCAAAAACATTGCCTAGTCCTGGTATTGCTGCTTCTGGTTCGGATGGTAATCCACTTTATTGGATAGGTAAAAATGACCGACGCAATGAAGTAAACAGAATCACAGCGAATGTTGCTATTAAATGGGATATTACTCAAGATTTATATTTAAAAGCTTCAGCATCTGGTTATTATTATGAGGCGCTTGATCAGTCTTTTACACAAGCTACTCAACTATTAGCCAATATTTACGCTAGCCCACAAACGTATAATAGTACTAGCAGGCCATCTTCTGCTTCACTATCAAGGTCATTTCAAACACAGTATAATGCCATAGCAAACTATACAAAAAGGTTTCTAGGTAAAAACACTATTAATGCAATGGTTGGCGCTGAATTCTATGGTACCAAAGCATTTGATATGCAGGTGTCTGGTACAAATGCTCCCACAGATGATATTATAACAGTAAATGCAGCAACAACTTTTGCTGCAGGTTCAAATTATACGACAAGATCTGAATACAGAATTGGCTCTACTTTTGGCAGACTAAATTACGATTACGATCAAAAATATCTATTGTCTTTGGTATTTAGACGTGATGGCGTTTCAAGTTTAGCCGAAGAAAATAGGTTCGGCCTTTTTCCGGGAATGAGTGGTGGTTGGAATATGCATAGAGAAAATTTCTTTAAGAACAGTAAATTGGCATCTGTGATTTCAACCTTTAAACCAAGGGTTAGTTACGGAGAAAATGGAAATGTTTCTGGATTAGGTAGATACGAAGTACAAGGAACTTATGGTTCTGCCGGTTCACTTTACAATGGTAGCGCTACCTTTTTAAATACGGGTATTATAAATTCAAGTCTTCGTTGGGAAAAAAGTAAAACAACCGATATTGGGCTTGACTTAGGAATACTACAAAATAGGGTAACCTTTATCTTCGATTATTTCAATAAAGTAAATAGTGATTTGTTAACTAGCTTAGGATTACCTAATTATACAGGATTCAGCTCTGTTAAAACAAATTTAGGCACTTACCAAAATAGAGGCTATGAAATGGCCATTACAGCCAATGTAGTAAACAAACAAAATGGATTAAAAATTGATGTTGGTGCAAATGCTTCTTTTGTAAAAAACAAAATTTTAAAACTACCTGATAACGGCAAT
>CANJWF010000200.1 GCA_947478315.1 Sphingobacteriaceae bacterium
GCAAAAGAGCGGGTTCAGTGGTTAATCGAACATTCAGCTTTTTATCAACATTTGTACTAAAAATCCCGCCTATCGCAAATCCGCAAAACATTGTATCACTAACATTTTAATCTCTTCGTCTCCAATCTCCTCTTTCGAAATCGTGATGACGTGCTTTTTTTAGTAATTGTTTTTTAAATTCTTCTTGTGCTAGGCACAGTAAGCCTACTTTTTGTGGCGGTAGCACAGCTTTAAACTGTTGGTAGTATTTTTTAATTAAGGCTAATTCTTTTTCTTTTACGGCGATAAACTCGTCGGCATACACGGCTAATTTTTTATCGTCCATTTCTTTGCTATTGTCATTGTTTTCCTCATGCGACATATTCGGGTTTGTTTCTTCACCCTCGTCAAAAAATCTTTTTATACGTTCTTTGTGTAATGCCATCATTTCTTTTGTGAACGATTCGTACACGGGCCAAAATACTTTGGCTTCGTCGGTTGTGAGGCTTAATTTTTTGGTTAGGTAGCCTATACGAAAAGATTCTATTTCTTCTCTAAAATGCCCTCTTTGTGCCCAAGCTAACATAGGTAGGCATAGGGCGATACTCATCAGATATTTTTTCATTGGTTAATTATATTAGTGTTTTTTTTTAATGGTGATGAAGAAAATATTTTTTAAAATAGACAGATAAAACCTACAAAACTTCTCTTTGAGTAACTTGGGTTTATGAGGGTGTTTTGTTGATTATAATTGGGTAATATCTTGCTCGTCTAAATTTTCTGCAATAATTTCATCTAGTTGGTCATCAGATAGGTATTTCTCGGTGGGCGTGATTTGTGTTAATAAACTCTGTTCGTCTAAATCGTGTGTTTCATGGCTTATATAGTCGACCACGGTGTGGATGCTATATGGCTTAGATGTTGGCGTATGTTTTTGATGTTTTGGTGTTAAGTTCGACGATGATAACGCTGGTATCTTAGCTTTTGATATTTTAAGGTCTAAAGTGTTGGTCAGTTGTTTGTTAGGTGTAACTATAATGGCTGCCTGTTTTGTTTTTACACTCATGTATATGCTTAATCCTGCTACTAATAGGAGGGAAGCTGCAATGCTATATTTTGTAATTTTTTTGAAGATATTTTTTGGTTGTTGTAGAATAACTTTTAAGGGGTTAATTTGCTTGCTATCCTCTGCGGATTCAGCTAGTCGGATTTCGATACGCTTGGGTAAATCGTCAAAATAATTTTCGTGGATTTTAAACCCTCCATTATGAAAATGGTTCTGTTTTAGTTTGTTTATAAAAAGGGTTGATTGTATGTACGTATCTAATTCTTCAAAGTATTTTTCGGGTACTTTAAAGCCTGGCTGCATTTTATGGGGAATGTCTGACCGTTTAATCATAACGTTTGTTGTGACGTGCGAATAGTGTATAGGTTTAAGAGGTTGTTTAAATTTTATCTATAAACGTTTTATGGTCTACTTTTCATCTGTTTAATTTGTTTTTCAGTTGTGATGAAGAACCCATACAGCAGTAATCATGCCCCTTTGTGACGATAGTGCTCATGGGTGTTTCGCCAAGCTTCGTTGCATTCCTTGCTTATAGAAGCCCCGCTATTAGCTTCGAAATGCGCCTTGCCTAACATAAACTATACCGATAAAACGAAGAATACATGAAATTTAAACAACCTCTAATGTGAATTTTTAACCAAAAAAGGTTAGCCCTATTATAGGCTAACCTTTTTGGTAATGTTGCAGCGTTGCTTATTCTTCTGGAAATAGGATAAGTTGAATAAAATTTTGTTCGTTGAGGTATTGGTTGGCAAATGTTTTTGTGCTTTCTATGGTCACATTTTCCAAGTCTTTGTCTGCATGTAAGATGCTTTTTGGGTCTTCTCCTAGTTCGTATTGTGCGTTTAAGTAGTTTAACCAAAAGGTGTTTTCTTTTAATTGGAGTTCATTGGCCCGTTTGGTTTCTGCGACAAATTTTTTGATGTCGGATTGTTCTGCTCCTGCTCCTTTAATTTTTTCGATTTCTTCTAAGCTGGCGTTAATAAGTCTTTCTACGTTTTCGGGGGCACATCCGAATGAGATGTTAATACTGTAACGTGCGGAGGGTATTTTGCGTATGGCTATGCTCACTCTGGGGCTGTATACGCCTCCTTCACGTTCGCGAAGTCGTTCGATGAGTTTAATGTTCAAAATTTCTTCGAGCGCAGACATTTGTATGTTGTTGTTGTCACTATAATTATAATCTCCACTGTAGACTAATCGTACCATACTTTTGGGCTCTTTTCCTTTGTATATTTTTTTAACTATTCGGCCATTGGGTACTTGTATGTTTAAGTCTTTATATTTTTCTTGGCGGTTGATAGCGGGTAATCCGCCTAAGTATTGTAGGAGTAGGGGTTTAATTTTTTCTACGTCAAAATTTCCTACAAAAAAGAATGTAAAATCGCTTGCATCTGCGAATCTGTCTTTGTAAATCTGATAGACGCGTTCTAAGTTAATGGCTTCTATTTGTGGTATAGAGGGAGTCATTCGACGAATGGAGTAGTTACTCAAAACGGCTGCAATGGAATCTCTAAAAACATTCATGGGGTCTAGGCCTCTGTTGGTAAGGTTGGCCTTGGTTTGTGTAATGATGGATTTGAATACATCGGCATCTTTGCGAGGGTTTAAAAAATATAGGTACACTAATTGAAGTGCAGTTTCGAAATCTTTTGGATTTGTGCTACCTTCTATGCCTTCGCTTAATTCTTTAATAGTTGGATTTACTTCCACGGTTTTTCCGGTAAGTAGTTTTTCTAGTTGGGTTTGTTTAAAATCGCTGATACCACTTGAGGTAACAAAGTTTGTTGCCATGTTTGCACTTTGGAATTCGCTGTCTTCCACTAATGATGAACCTCCTGGGCTAGTTGCTGCAAAAAGAATTTGGTCGTTTTTAAAATCGGTAGGTTTTAATATTATTTTGACTCCGTTGTTTAATTTTAGTTCTGTAATATCTAATTCTGTAATTTTTTGCTCTGATATGAGTTTGCCTCCTTGTGGTGCTTTGTCTAATAGGGGTTTTTCCACGGCATCGTCTATATAGTTGCTGATATCTGTTCCGTTGTTGCCAATGAGGGTGGTTAATGCTTCGTCGGTAGGTAATTTGTCTTTTTCATTATCGGGAGCTAAGACGAGTACTACGCGATTTTCGTCCGTAATAAAACTTTGAGCTAAGGTGTTAACGTCTTCTAATTTGATGTATTGTAGATGTTTTTTATGAAATTGATAGCTATATTCGGTTGATGGAATTGCTGCGGTATCGGTGAAATGATTTTGATATTCGCTGACGTATGCGTGAGATTTTGTTTTGTTGCGTTCGTTGTATTGTTGTTCTA
>CANJWF010000201.1 GCA_947478315.1 Sphingobacteriaceae bacterium
ACAAACCGTTGATGAATACGTTTGGGCATTCCATTTGACCATTAAAAATCAAATTATATTCAAATGAAAGACGTTTTTAAAGAATTTAAGCCTGCAAGTTGGGCAATAGATAACAAAACAGCCGTTTATGTATTAACGGTTATGCTCACTTTAATGGGATATTTTTCTTATCTCAGCTTACCTAAAGAAAATTTTCCAGAAATTGTAGTTCCTAAAATATTTATTCGAACTATTTATCCAGGAACCTCACCATCTAGTATGGAAAATTTGGTAACCAAGCAATTGGAAAAACAAGTTAAAGCCACGCCTGGATTGAAAAAAATGACATCAAATTCTTATCAAGATTTTTCATTTATTACAGCCGAATTTAATACCAATATAGATATCAAAGATGCTAAGCAACGGATTAAAGATGCAGTAGATAAGGCAAAGCAAGATCTTCCGAATGATTTACCAAATCAACCCGACGTGTTGGATGTGAATTTGGCAGATTTACCCATTTTATACGTTAACATATCGGGTGATTTTGATTTAAAACGTTTAAAAGAATACGCGGATGATTTAAAAGATAGAATAGAAGGGTTGAAAGAAATATCTAAAGTGGATATCGTTGGTGCTTTAGACCCCGAAGTTCAAATAAATGTCGATTTACATAGAATGCAAGCGGCACAATTAAGTTTTCAAGATATTGAGCGAGCCGTTGGTTATGAGAATGTGACCATATCGGGAGGGACGGTACCTATGGACGGAATACGACGTACAGTTAACGTTAAGAAAGATTTTAAAAGTGCAGACGAGATTGCCAATTTGGTTATTAAAACCCCGGCAGGTGCTTCGATTTATTTGAAAGATATTGCCGAGGTAAAAGATGGTTTTGAAGACCAAGAAAGTTATGCACGTCTCTATGGTAAAAATGTGATTACCTTAAATATCGTAAAAAGAAGTGGAGAAAATTTGATAGAGGCTTCTGACAAAATTCGGGAAATCGTACAGTCGATGAAAGCCACCCAATTCCCGAAAAAACTCAATATTACGTTAACGGGAGACCAATCCGAAAAAACTCGAGTTACGCTACACGATTTAATTAACACCATTATTATTGGTTTTATCTTAGTTACTTTCATTTTAATGTTTTTCATGGGGGTAACCAATGCCCTCTTTGTTGCTTTATCTGTGCCGCTTTCTATGTGCTTGGCTTTTATTGCAATGCCATTTTTAGGAGGAGTTTTCGGATTTAGTTATACCATGAATATGGTGGTGCTTTTTTCGTTTCTACTAGGTTTAGGAATTGTTGTCGATGATGCTATTGTAGTGATAGAAAATACGCATCGTATTTTTGATAACGGTAAAGTTCCTATTAAAAAAGCTGCTAAAATGGCAACAGGGGAAGTTTTTTTACCCGTTTTATCGGGAACATTAACAACGCTTGCTCCTTTTGTGCCGTTACTTTTTTGGCCAGGTATTATTGGTAAATTTATGTTTTACCTTCCAATTACATTAATTATAACGTTGACGGCATCTTTGTTAGTAGCTTATATCATTAATCCGGTATTTGCTGTCGATTTTATGAAACCACACGATGACGAACACACTGCTCAGAAGCCTCGTTTTGATAAGCATGTCAAGAAAACCATGCTCATATTTGCTTTTGTTGCTTTCATTGCCTATTTCATACATGTTGGTTTTGGTAATTTGGTTGTTCTTATTGCGTTATTTTATTTGTTAGAGCATTTTTATTTAGATCGTATCATTAAAAAATTTCAAAATCACGTTTGGCCTAAATTTCAAAATAGTTACGTTAAGTTGCTTGAGTGGGCATTGAGACGTCCTTGGAGAATGTTAGGATATACTATTCTACTATTTATTCTTTCTATTATAGTATTTGCAGTTCGAAAACCTAAAATTGTTTTCTTTCCTACTGCCGACCCTAATTTTGTATATGTTTATGTGAAACTTCCTGTGGGTACCGATCAGGCCTATACCAATCAAGTAGTTAAAAAAATAGAAGATAAGATTATTAACATAGTAGGTAGAAGTAATCCAATTGTCTCTTCTATTATATCTAATGTTACCGTTGGAGTTACTGACCCACAAGACGAAGACCAAGGAAACTATCCCAATAAGGGAAAAGTTACGGTTGCCTTTGTTGAATTCTCTGAAAGAAAAGGTGTAAATACAAGTTTGTATTTAGATAAAATACGTGAGGCATTGAAAGGCTACCCTGGAGCTGAAATATCTGTAGCCAAAGAACAATCAGGACCTCCAACAGCTAAACCTATTAGTATTGAGATTACAGGCGATAACTTAGATACCTTGGTAGTAACTTCTGAAAGATTGAAGAAATTCATCGAAACCAAAAATATAGTGGGTATAGAATCTCTTAAGTCTGATTTTATGAATAATAAACCGGAAATTATTGTCAACATTGACAGAGAGCGTGCAAATAGAGAGGGAATTTTGACCGGACAGGTGGGCATGGATATCAGAACGGCTATTTACGGTAAAGAAATATCTAAGTTTAAAGATGCGAATGAAGATTACCCTATTAATTTGAGATTAAAAGAGTCTCAAAGAAATGATATTGATGCATTACGAAATATGCAAATTACGTATCGAGATATGGCAATGGGAGGAATTATTCGTCAAGTTCCAATAGCAACCTTTGCTAATATGGATTATGTAAATACCTACGGAGGTATTAAACGTAAACAACAAAAGAGAATTATTATTCTTTCTTCTAACGTATTGAATGGCTCTAATGCAAACGAGGTAGTAGCCAGTATTGAACGCGAACTTAAAAATTTCAATACTCCAGATGACGTGCAAATTAAAATGGCAGGAGAGCAAGAAGATCAACAAGAAACAGCGGCTTTTTTGGGTAAGGCACTTTTGATATCATTAGGTTTGATACTCGTTATTTTAGTCTCTCAATTTAATTCTATAGGTAAACCTATTATTATCGTTAGTGAAATTATTTTTAGTATAATAGGCGTATTGCTAGGTATCTCCATCTTTGGAATGAGTATGTCAATCGTAATGTCGGGCGTAGGTATTTTGGCATTAGCTGGTATTGTGGTGCGAAATGGTATTTTATTAGTTGAGTTTGCAGATTTGATGGTTGAGCAAGGTCTGTCTGTTTACGATGCTGTAGTGGAAGCTGGGCGTACGCGTATGACTCCTGTATTGCTAACCGCTACTGCCACTATGTTAGGGTTAATACCTTTAGCTGTTGGGCTAAATATGGATTTTGGAACTCTATTGACAGAGTTTAATCCTCATATATTTTTCGGAGGCGATAGTGTCGCATTTTGGGGACCGCTATCATGGACGATGATATTTGGGTTAGCCTTTGCA
>CANJWF010000202.1 GCA_947478315.1 Sphingobacteriaceae bacterium
ATGAAGCGACCATGAGCTATGAAAAAGGTGATGTAAACCTCCAAAAAGAAATCTCTTATAATCTGGATTTAGGTTATAAATTCAATACAACCTGGATGACTTCTGAACTTAATCTTTTCAATAACTGGGTGAATGACTACATATACCAACAACAAGATTATCAAGTATTTAACGAAGACCTTGAAAACTTTCAACTGATCTGCTCAGACCCCGGGGCGTGTCTACCTGTCTTGCAAAGCACCCAAGCCAATGCCGTTTTCCGCGGCTTTGAGGCCAAAACCCTACTCCCGTTAATGCAAAACCATTACGGCGCTATAGATTTAACCTTATTTGGTGATTATACCCGAGGTACTTTTGAACAAGGCGGCAATGTCCCGCGTATGCCACCACTCCGTTATGGCTTTGAATTCAGTTACGAGAAAAACAACATAACAACACAAGCTCGTTTAACGCGCGGTGAAGCTCAAAACGATGCCGGAGAAAATCAATCCAATACACCCGGTTATTTATTACTCAATTTAGGTGGGCAGTATCAGTTAGCGACGTTTCATCAATCAGAAGTCCAGTTGTTTGCTGCCGGCAAAAACATGCTAAACGAAAATATCCGTAACTCAACCTCCTATTTGCGTAACTTTGCACCCGATCCCGGTCGTAGTGCAGAAATTGGCATTCGTGTCACTTATTAATACAAACCCAACCTAACCCATCTTCGTGACATATGCTGACAATTTTAACTTATTGTTACTATATGAAATTGGTAACCAAAAATACTAATCACTCTAGCCATGGAGAGGTCTGAATGTGTTCGGAATAATAAGGTAGGAGATCGTTTTGCTGAATTGTTATAATGCTCAGAATTGCTGGCTTTCAATGCGTTAACTTCCATTTAAAATGGACTAATCTATTGATTCAGGTGTGTTATAAACGAACATTAAGTTAAATAATATGTATCATATTAAAAAACAATTAAAAATAATGCAACATTCTGAAAATAGATTAATACCTCTAGAAGCCTTTAGGGGTATTGCTGCCTTTATCGTTTTAATTCATCACTATTTTTTAGCCTTTTCCCCATACACAACCGGATTTTTAGAAATATCCAGAAACAACGAAAGTTTAATTGGTCAATCATACTTTGCTTTTTTGAACGGAACTGCTGCAGTAATCTTTTTTTTCACACTTTCCGGGTTCGTCTTGTGTTGGTCTTACTTCAACCACGAAAACCCTAGAAAATTATTCCACGCCTCAATTAAACGATTTCCAAGACTAGTTGCCATTGTAACAATTACAACAATTTTTAGTTTTATTCTATTTAAATTTGACCTTTACTATTTCCATGAAGCCTCTAAACTTAGTTTGAGCCCATGGCTGGGTTCATTCTCCTTTAGCGGCTGGACTACACAATTCGAGCCGAATTTCCTAAAAGCGCTCATTCAAGGTCTAACAACATTTTTTACCGGACAAAAAACTTATAACCCAGTTTTGTGGACAATGAAACCGGAATTTTTTGGTAGCATGGTAGTATTTATTTTGGCTTATTTTATTTCAATAGTACTTGGCTACCGTCACCTATTATTTACATTTATAATTTTAGCATTTTTAGCAATTTGCTTTAGCAAAAATATATTTCCCTTTATTGTTGGGACATTTTTATCCGCCTATCTTGCAAAAAACAAAAGTCAGATCACATTTACAACTGCTTTGACCTTCAATTTTATTGGCTTATATATGCTCGGATATCTGATTCCAGAGAAAGCATATGCATGGGCATCCATTATTCCTTCATCGTTGAAAAATCATTTTCAAACTTCATTCCACACACTTGGCTCAATTTTTATAATATATGCAACAATGGCGAACCAAAGATTATTCCAAAACTTAAATGGTAGATTCTTCAAGCTCCTTGGAAAACTTAGTTTTTCAATATATCTTATCCATTTTCTCGTAATATGCTCGGTATCGAGCTATGTATTTATGGGAATGACAATTGCTAAAGTCAACAGCCAGCTCACACTAGTTACTGTTTTTTTTGTAACCCTCTTTTGCTCTATCGGACTAGCATTACCCCTCTCAAAACTTGATGATTATTGGGTAAGAAAAGTAAATGTGATAACAAATCAATTTTCAAAAAAATAGCCGCATACTACGTATTCTGATTAACCGTGAAAGCTAGGACAGTTTTTAATTGAAATCTGTATACTATTTAACTATTACATTAGACGCATTGGTTATCACGATTTTCTTGTAGCCTATCTTAAAAAGAAGGATTTGTAGGGCTTTAATTAACTTATTTTTACAGCTACAGCATTAAAGAAAGTAGAATGAAAGACGTATTTTTGTTTGTATACGGAACGCTCCGACGAGATTCTGAAAGTGATATGTTTTATTTGCTGGCAAAGTATGCGAACTTTGTTGGCGAGGCAACTTATCAGGGGAAACTCTATAAAATCAACTACTATCCAGGCGCTGTACCATCAAAAATAACATCTGACGAAGTAATAGGTGAGATATTTCGTCTCTGCGATCCCAACTTAGTATTATCACGGCTAGATCAATACGAGGAATGCGGAACAGGATTCAAAGAACCAACGGAGTATATTCGAGTGCTTCAAGATGTTCGACTTCTAAACGGCGAGATTTATTCGGCCTGGATTTACCTTTACAATCGAACCCTGTGTAATATTCACTTAATACCATCGGGAGACTTTCTAAAATTAGAGCATCACTAAAATATTTCCGAACAAGGTGTGCTTTAATGGACAAAAAAATCGAAAGAAACTTCTTCAAGTGAGCATATACGAATATTGCTACCGTAAATATTGTTAAATGATGCGATTCAAAGAGCCCTTCGTGCTTCTCGAGAAGTATCCGCACGCACGTCTTTTGATCGTTCATTCCATTTCTTCAGAGACTGAAGACTTTTATTTAGATCATGGTTTTATCCGTCTACCCGTTGAAACCCCGAACTTTCCATTGATCTTATCAAGTTTGTCGGCCTTACTGAGTTGACGGGCTAAATTTTGCATAATCTGGAGACTTCAGATAGCTTTTAATATTTACCACCCGTATCCGTTGATTTGGATATTTGTCGTGATGTGATATAGAAGAATAGCTAAAGCCTTATTGTCGTTAATCACATTTTCTTCTGCAGAGCACTTTAGCCTTTTATCAGAATGCACGTAATACCCCTTCCTTCAGGTGGGGGATGTAAGTGTGCTTTTGACTTTACAGTGATAATGATTTACTATAAAGACATGATTACAGCTACTAAAATACGCATCTATCCAGACACACAGCAAGTTGAAAAACTCGCCAAGGCGTTTGGTTGTGC
>CANJWF010000203.1 GCA_947478315.1 Sphingobacteriaceae bacterium
GAAAAGTTTAAACCATAGCCAAAATGGGTACGTGGTAGTGTGTGGAAGTGGATGTTAGATTCTTGCTTACATCTTTATGCTGTATGACAATTTTTAATTAATTTCTTGAAATGATGAATGATTACTCTCTTGTTATCGAAAAACTTCGAGCGTTTGGACCAATGTCAGATGAATTGGAACAAGCGATTCGTGCAAGTCTGAAAACTAAAACCTTGCGAGCAAACGGTTTTTGGTTGCAACCTTCCCAAATTGCCGATAGTATTGCTTTTTTAGCTAGTGGCGTGTTGGTAGCCTATCACCCAGAAGATGAGGACCGTAAAATACTCAATTGGTTGATGCCTGAAAATAACATTGTGATATCTGTTTCTAGTTTTTTTAGTCGGCAACCTGCAACTGAATATATAAAAGCAGTTGAAGATAGTGTGTTGTACTATATTACTTACACGGCATTACAAAACTTATACGAACGCTTTGTAGCGTTTAATATGATTGGAAGGCGTATTACCGAACATTACTATATGTTGAGCGAGCAACGTTTGTTGTTTCTCAAGCGTTATTCCGCAGAACAACGAGTAGTTTTGTTTATGGAGACACAACCCGAACTGTACCGTCGCATCGCGGGTAAACTTGTTGCTGAATACTTACATATCAGTCATGCTGAATTTTATAAAGTTCGTTCTAAAATCAATAAAAAGCGTAAAAATTGACGAAAATTATAGGTGCTAACACTTACCTGCTCATCATCTATCTGATGTAGTTTTGACAGTATTAAATTATATTGTTGAACCTGTCGCTGAACACCATGCTGTATAACGCAACTGCATAGTGTTCCGTGAAAAAAACACATTAAACAGATGAGAAAACTAAACAATAGGCTCATGACACTATCGGTAGGCATGGCCTTGCTTGTAGGATTTGGTGCTTGCAAAAAAACTGAACCAGAACAAAAATCGGAAGATTTGGTTACCTACAACCAAGATTCAGACATGGCTGAAAAAATTAAAAATTACAGTAATGCCGATTGGTTGTTCCAACACTATTTTGCAGATTATGGTGTACCTGAAAACCTAAAATCAGTGATGGCAACGGAGTTGAAAATGGTAGCCAATGGTTTTGCTTTGCAATATGCAAGAAATGAAAATGTGAAAGCCAATATTGCTTATGTAGAAAATGGCATGATGCTCATGCGTATGCAAAGCAATTTTGGGGCGAACATCGCGGAATTGACAAAAGCCCTTAAGGTACAGCAAAAAATGGACATTGCCCGTTACCATCAGAAAAAGGCAATGAGTGCTCAAGCCAACCAAGATTCCGAAGAAATGCTTGCACAAATAGCAGAAGACAGAAACCTTTCTCCCGCACAGGTAGATGTATTGGAAGATCAATTGGTTGAAGATGAACGCAAACGTAAAGAACAAGAAGAATTGGTGAAAAAGTACAACTTACCTTACACTTTAGAAGATCATGAACAAAAAATTATTAGTGTTACGCCTGGTTCGTTAATGAAAGGGAAAGAGTCTTCTGCCCCTCCACCGAATCAAATTAAGCATCCTGGCTTTAACACTGCCGCTTGGTGGCAAGCCGATTTAATTTACAGCCCTGGAGGTGCAACAGGTCTTGTGGATCATATTGCTTTTGTGGCGACTAAATTATTTACACAACCAAGAAGTACGGGAAATAATAGTGCCGCGGATATTATTGAAGCAAATACAGAAAATGGCATTGATATTGTAAATGGAATTAAGTTTACCAATCGATACAAAAAAGTAGAAGGACATTATTTGTATGGTTACGGGAAGAGCGATTTTAGACGAGATAGAGTCATTCGCTGGGCAGAAGATAAAAAAGGTACTCCCTATCAGTTTTTCTTTGCTTCAAAAACTAACGATAAAACTTATTATTGTTCGAAATTTGTTTGGCAGGGTATTAAAGAAGTTTTCGGATTAGATTTAGATAGTGATGGAGGATCGATAGTTTTTCCAGGCGATATTGTTAGATCACGTTGGGTGATGGCTCGTTGGTGGTCATCTTCTATATAAACGACGATGAATCAGTACCAAAAACTACTTGCACTTGGGTTCGTTATTACCCAAGTGTTTGTTTCCTGTTCGTGTCGGAAACAATATGCAGATGCGCAATTTAGCAATATTCGCAATGTCGAAAACACATTTTTAATCAATGGTTTTTATACGGTTTCGATGTTTGAGTATGCTCCTGTAACCGAAAAATTAACGCTTTGTCGAAAATGGAACACCAATGGCTACTATACGGGCAGTGGTGCGATATATTACCCCGACAAAGATGTGGTATTTACTCCCTATGGTTTTAAACAAGAGGGACCCGATAATATTGGTAACCCAGCCTACCAAGGCATGTTGGTATTAATGGCGGATGGTACTCAAAAACAAATCGAATTTTCTCAAGCCGATGGTTTCAATGGTTCGGAGTATTTGTACCCCTATGGTCAAAATCGTTTATTAATTAGTCATAGCCTATTCAGAAAAGCACCGATTGATCCTAATTTAGGTTATTTAGATTCTGTTGAATACAGTTATTCTGATAATATAAACACTGATGTAGCCATAGGAAAAAAGGTCAAAATCGCACAAAAGACCCCGCAGCATATTTTTATGTATTCGTCCGTATTTGATATGGATGCCCAACGCATTACTCAATCTTTAAAATTACCGTTAAGTGATAAAGCTGAAATTTTTGATCGATACCTGTACGAAAATGTTGGGTCATCATTTATAAAAGTTGATTTGACTAACGGGACTAGAGAATTATTTTTAAAAGATATCTCATATCCTGAAGTTAATCAGCCTCGTAAGTTAACTCACAAACCAAGAGGGGAGGAGGACTTCGGCATGCCGTCGGGTTATCAGTTTTTTGTTAACAATACGTATTATGCTATTTCAGAAAGTAATGCCTACAACGTTTGCGATAAGACGAATCAAATAGGTGTTCGTCCGCCTAATGCACGCTTATTAGGTGGATGGGAAAGTAATAGCATTTACCGTTTCGATCAGCAACAAGATTTGTTCACGAAAGTGTACACATTTCCTACGGACGATTTTGGATATATGCTGTCGCCCAATAATCGTGACATTGTACTGTTTGATCGTAAAAGTGGAAATGTTTATAGTTACAATACGCAAAATAAAACGGCACAAACTTACCATTTCAACAATCAAGGCTATTCGGTTTTTCGGGTTACTTATAACAAAGACTTCTATTTTGTGCTATTAGAACAAGAACCTCACTCCGATTATACTTACAATAATGTGGCTGTGGCTATCGTGCCCCGTAATATGCAAGGTTCA
>CANJWF010000204.1 GCA_947478315.1 Sphingobacteriaceae bacterium
GCTGCCGAAAGTGGATCAAGTATGGTTTATATGACAGACTCAACTTTTGTTATTTGTGTTAAATCTTGTGGTGAAGTCGGAATTAATGAATTAAGTCAACTTAATAATGTAAAAATTTATCCAAATCCTTTAATTAATAATTCTACAACAGTTTATGGTTTAGATGGAAAAAACACGATCTTAATTTATAACATGATTGGACAGTTAGTTTTATCTCAACTAACAGACAAAGACTCTATAAAAATTGATTTATCCAAACATCCAGAAGGTACCTATCTTCTTCGGATTTTAAATGCTGATAATAAATTCAAAATCGTAAAAATAATTAATCAAAAAAAATAATTTTTTTTTCAATAAAAAAAGCCCTCCTAAATATAAGAGGGCTTTTTTTATTATCTAATTTTTAATAAGTTTTTGATTAAAAATGGCAGTAATTTTAAAATAATATTCTACTTATTTGTTTTTATGAATTCAAAAAAAATGTTACTTAAAAATATCAAATCTTTGATTGGAGTTTATGATAACTCTCCTCAAAAATTAGCTGGTTTAGATATGAAAACATTACCATTAATTGAAAATGCATGGCTAGCTTGCGAAGATGGTTTAATTATAGATTTTGGAACGATGGAAGATTTTTCAGGTATAACAAACTGGAAGGATCTTGAAGTGATAGATTGCTCAAATAAAATAGTAATGCCCTGTTTTGCTGATAGTCACACTCATATTGTTTATGCTGGAAGTAGAGAGAAAGAGTTTGTTGATAGAATTAATGGCTTAAGTTACGAAGATATTGCTAAAAGAGGTGGAGGGATTTTAAATTCAACTTTAAAAATAAGAGAAATTTCTGAAGATGAATTATTTGAACAGTCATTTTTGCGTTTAAAAGAGGTTATTTCTCAAGGTACAGGCGCTATAGAAATTAAAAGTGGTTATGGTTTAGATTTAGAAAGTGAACTTAAAATGTTGAGAGTAATAAAACGACTTAAAGATTTAAATTTTATCCCCATTAAAGCTACATTCTTAGGTGCGCATGCAATTCCAAATGAGTTTAAAAATAATAATGAAGGTTATATCGATCTGATAATTAATTCAATGTTACCTGTAATTGCAAAAGAGGGTTTAGCAGATTTTATAGATGTTTTTTGTGAGAAAGGTTACTTTAATGAATATCAAACTAAACAAATTTTAGATGCTGGAAAAAAACATGGATTAATTCCAAAAGTTCATGCTGAACAATTGAGCCATTCTAATGGCATTAAAACAGCTGTTTTATGCGGTTCAATAAGCGTTGATCATTTAGAATTTTGTAATGAATATGATATTGATTTATTAAAAGAATCAAATACGATGCCCACTATTTTACCAGGGGCTGCTCTTTTTTTAAATTTAAAATTACCTCCTGCTAGGCAAATGATTGATTCTGGATTACCTATTGCTTTTGCTAGTGACTATAATCCAGGGAGTTGCCCAACTGGGAATATGAAACTCATTCTTAGTTTAGCATGTATTCAATATAAACTAACTCCAGAAGAAGCTATTAATGCAACTACTATTAATAGTGCATACGCAATGCAATTAGAAAATGAGGTTGGAACAATAACTATAGGCAAAAGAGCAAATTTAATTATAACTAAAGAAATTAATAGTTATGAATTATTACCATACTATTTTGGTACTAATCTAATAGATAAAGTCATAATTAATGGTCAAAAATGGGATTAAGCTGGGTGTAATGAAAACAAAGTATGGTCTATTTTACCAGTATTCTTTGTGCAATTAAATTGAGCGATCAAAAAAAATCATAAACTCATTCTCTTATTGGATCATTAATTGAGTTCACGAGCCTTTTTCCCCTTGGTTAACAGCTATGTTGCTTTTGTTAAATTATAAACGTAAAAAACAGATAAATGGCTCCCTTAGCTAATCATTTTCTTTCTTTGCTCTTGAATCGTTGGATTTTCTAAAAACTCATCGTAGGTGCAAACTTTGTCTATAATTCCTTTAGGTGTTAATTCAATAATTCTATTGGCTACAGTTTGCATTAATTGGTGATCATGACTTGTAAATAAGATAACGCCAGGATAATCTTTTAAAGCATCGTTATACGCTATAATGCTTTCAAGGTCTAGGTGATTTGTTGGTTCGTCTAAAATTAATAAATTTGGATTAAGTAACATCATACGGCTTGTCATGCAACGTACTTTTTCGCCTCCACTTAACACGTTACATTTTTTTAAAACTTCTTCGCCACTAAATAGCATTTTACCTAAAAATCCTCTTATATAAGTTTCATCTTTATCTTTACTAAACTGACGCAACCAATCAATTAAATTTAAATCACTTTGAAAGTAACTATGATTATCGTTTGGTAAATAAGCTTTGAAAATTGTTGTACCAAAAGAAAATTTTCCCTGGTAATTTTTATCTTGTTCCGAAAGCAATTCAAATAAACTCGAAACAGCTAATTGATTTCGGCTAATAAATGCTATTTTATCCCCTTTACGAACATTGATACTTACATCTTTAAATAAAATATTGTTATCTATGTTATTTTTTGATAAATTTTCTATTAATAAGATTTGATCTCCGGCTTCA
The DNA here is from genome assembly GCA_947478315.1 of Sphingobacteriaceae bacterium. Classification (GTDB taxonomy): domain Bacteria; phylum Bacteroidota; class Bacteroidia; order Sphingobacteriales; family Sphingobacteriaceae; genus CANJWF01. The sequence continues at coordinate 2,596 of CANJWF010000204.1, forward strand.
CGCTCTTGTTTAAAAATAATACCCGGATATTTTCGAGTACTTGCCGGAATTTCGTCTATTGTAAGTTTTTCTAATAATTTTTTTCGACTAGTTGCTTGGCTACTTTTACTTGCATTAGCACTAAATCTTCTAACAAATTCTTGCAACTCGCTGCGCTTATCTTCTATTTTTTTATTTGCATCACTCCTTTGTTTTAATTGCAATTGGCTCATGTGGTACCAAAAACTATAATTTCCTGAGTAAACACTTAGTTTACTGAAATCAATATCACAAATATTTGTACAAACTGCATCTAAAAAGTGCCTATCGTGGCTTATTACAATAACGGTATTCTGAAAATCAGCTAAAAAGTTTTCAAGCCAACTTATCGTTTCTACATCTAAATCATTGGTGGGCTCGTCGAGCATTAAAATATCTGGATTTCCAAATAAGGCCTGTGCTAATAAGGTTTTAACTTTATCTTTTCCTGATAAATCTTTTACTAATTTATCATGTTTAATAGGCATTACACCCAAATTAGTGAGTAATTCGGCAGCTTCGCTTTCTGCATTCCAACCATTCATTTCTGCAAATTCGCCTTCTAATTCACTTGCTTTTATCCCATCTGCATCAGTAAAATCTGCTTTGGCGTAAATAGCATCTTTTTCTTTCATAATTTGAAATAAACGTTTGTTTCCCATCAAAACTGTATCAATTACAGTAAATTCGTTATATTCAAA
>CANJWF010000205.1 GCA_947478315.1 Sphingobacteriaceae bacterium
ATAAATCACAGCGCAGCATACTTACCTCATCTATAATTAACAATTGCAATTTCTCGAAAAGACGTTTTTTCTCTCCACTCAAACGCAATCCTTTTAAAAACAACTCCTTGCTAATAACCTGTCCATGAGCATGAACTGCTGTTGGATGGGCAACAAAAGGCTGAAAAGGTAATTGAAACATCGAATGCATGGTTACACCTCCCGCATTAATTGCGGCAACACCCGTTGGAGAAACTACCACACTATTTTTCAAAGTGGCAGCTTGAATATATTTCAGAAACGTAGTCTTACCAGAACCAGCTTTACCCGTCAAAAATACATCCGATTGAGTCTGATTAACATAATCTAAAGCTATTTTAAAAATCTGATTATCAAAATCATAAACCATACTTACAATTATTTAATCACGAATACTATCAACTTTAACAATCGCCTTAAAACGAACATTTGTCATAAAAAAATGAAATTTAACCAAAAATGATGGTAAGAACTTTATAGCAAGTTATCTTTGTGGCAATTTAGAACCTTATTAAACAAAATAACAGCATGGCACTAGAATTAAACGACAACAACTTTGAAGAAGTTGTTCTGAAATCAGACAAACCCGTTTTAGTAGACTTTTGGGCAGAATGGTGCGGTCCATGCCGCATGGTAGGTCCCGTTGTTGATGAACTTTACAAAGAATACGAAGGTAAAGCCATTATTGGAAAAGTTAACGTAGACAATAACCCCGAAATTTCTATGAAGTTCGGAATACGTAATATCCCTGCCTTATTATATTTCAAAAATGGCGAAGTGGTAGATAAACAAATAGGTGCAGCACCTAAATCGGCTTTAGCTAGCAAACTTGATGCGCTCATCAATTAAATTGAAAATCCATTCTCGATAAACAATTGACCTAAATTTTATCGAGAATGGATTAAATTTACAAATCAACGATTTGTTCTGCGGCATTCTTAGTATCCACTTTTTCTATAATAGTATCAATCACACCTTTTTCGTTGATGAGAAAAGTTGTTCTGGCAGTACCCATATAAGTTTTGCCGTACATGTTTTTTTCTACCCATACCCCATACTGCTGAACGATTGTTTTGGTGTCATCGACAATCAAATCGAACGGTAAATTATACTTATTCGCAAATTTAAGATGCGATTTTTCATCATCTACGCTCACTCCCATAACACGATAACCTTTTTGTTGAAGAAGTTCATAATTATCCCTTAAACTACAAGACTCTGCCGTACAGCCTGGTGTATCATCTTTAGGGTAGAAATAAAGCACCACTTTATTTCCCAATAAGTTTTTTAACTCTACCCATTCTCCATGTTGATTTTTAGCCCTAAAATCAGGAGCAATATCTCCAATTTTTAATTTTTCCATTTTTTGAAAACGATAATAGATTTACAATTAATAATATTGAAACGTTAAACCATAGTCTTTAACATTGCGAACGCGGTCGGTAACCACTAATTTCAATTGGTGAATTCCTTTAACCAATGATAAATCCAACAAATCGATGGTCAAAATTTTGCTCTTCATATCAAAATTTGCAGGTATCCAGCGACCATCAATATACACGTTATACAAATCAATACCCGACAAATTATCTGAAACTGAAAATTTTAATTGATGGCTACTTTGATTAAAAACAAAATTTTTCTTTTTTGAAATCAATAACACACGAGGTGGAATAGAATCTATCGTCAAATAATAATTACCGAATTTTTTAAGCTCCGTTTTAAAAAATGTATCTTCAACTAAAATGGTAGTAGATACCTCTCCATCTTCTCCAACCACGACCATTTTATCACGAAAATGAATATCAAATTGAGCAAGTTTAAAAAAAGCAACAAATGGTTTATGCACAGGAACCATCGCGTTATGAATATGATAAAGGTTTGAGAAATTATTTTTAGTAGAACTATCATACTTGAAATCGATATTATCATACAAGCAACTATCAGGCATCTCTAACTTAAAATTGCTAGCTTCAAAAGTATTTTTTTGATTCCAAAAAAATGATTGACTCGATCGATAATTACTTTTTGGTGGCTTATTCATCTGTAAATAATTTGTTTTTAAATGGTCAGATGGAACCTCCTGACAATTTTCATGCCCCTTTGTGTAGACACTACATGTCGGTTTCTCTTTCTCTAAATCATCTATCCCTTTTATATAAAATGTCAATTCGGACTCATTTTTAGCATAATCGCTCAGCAAAAAACGTAATTCATGTACAACATTATCTGTAAGATGAAACCGACCATTATGAACTAACGTTTCAAAAATTGGGAGTGTATTACCTGGCTCTCGAAACATTTTCTGTATTTTCTGTTTCGTTTTTTTAAAATAAGGGTAATCAATGCAACTATTAACAGCCTTAGTATCTTGAAAACTAAACGAGTCTATGACAGATTTATATATCAACTGTCCGTCTAAAAATAAACTAGCCGCATAAACACCATTGCTCATTCCTCCCTTTTCTGTAAAATCATACGCCTGCAACCCAGCACCTATCCATTTTCCTTTAGGTATTTCTATGACACGTTCACCAACAATGCGATATCGCTGATTAGCACGAATCACTCTAAAAAAATGTCGTTTCGTTCGTTCATTAAAAGGAATCGTATCTAACTCATACATCATTATGGAAGATATAATCGGTGCTACCTCATCCTTAATTTTAAAACCAACTTTAAACGGATTAACAATCATTTCAGTGAATGCATTTCGTGTTTCAAAGTGCAAATGCGGTCCAGCTGAATTACCCGTATTACCAGCATATCCCAAAATTTCGCCTTTAGTTATTCTTAGTGTATCTTTTAATAATTGCCAATCTACTTCATTCAATTGATTGGTAAACTGGTAATTCCTCAATACCTGACCAATATTTTTTGAAAAAGACAACAAATGAGCATAAACAGTTACATAACCATTCGCATGTGTAATATACACGGCATTACCAAAACCGTTTCTTTTATGCCTAATTCTCGACACCCACCCATCTGCAACTGCATGAACAGGCAATCCAACCTGCCCATTGGTTCTGAAATCTAACCCTGAATGAAAATGATTATTGCGTATTTCTCCGAAAGTTCCAGCAATGTGCGATTGAATAGATAAAGGACACATCCAACCTAAAGTATCATTGCTAGCAGAAAAAGAATAGATAGAAAATAAAAAAGTATAAAAAAACAACAAAATACCGACAGTGTATTTATAGCAATTACCATACACTCCCCGTCGCTCAAAAATAATATAGCAATTCATTCAACTTAATTTCAACATTTTGTAACCTACCAAAGTGGG
>CANJWF010000206.1 GCA_947478315.1 Sphingobacteriaceae bacterium
GTATTTCATCCACAAGAACATCTCATAGGAAAGCGTTTTACCAAAGCTATTGAAGGTGTAAATACTTCTTTAAGAAACAGTTGTAAACGACTCCATCGAAGGACTACCGCTTTCTCTAAAAAGGTTATTCATCATTGGATTGCTCTAAAATTAGTTATGAATTATAGAAATTTAAGAACATCATACATTTGAATACACTACCAAGAATTGCAGAGAAAACTCCTATTAAAACATGTCCATTTACGGTTAATAAAATATTACTACTACTTGTCGATTGACCTGTGTAAAAATATTAACGTCAAAAGTGTAAAGAATGCTGCTCCTGCTTGTTGATTATCCCTTATGGATGCGTTTTTCAATCAAACGTAAACAAGGTGTTAATGTAATAGTTGATTGTCCTTTGTGGATTTTTGTGACGATAAATTTAATTTTTAAAGTTTTGGTAAGAGACGGTCGTTCCAAACTTGTACATAACATTTACCTATGAAGCATTACGTAATCATGATCAACCATACCTCCATACCAATTGACCCAATATACTATATAAATTAAAAATAGGTTTAAAAGCCGCTTTTAACAAAAAAAGACACAGCCTTTAATCCACAAAAAAGAGCACAAACCATTGATTATCAAGACACACAAAAGTATAAAATTTTCAGAAAACTAAAGAAAGAATTACATTGCACAAGAATTATATTTGCAGCACATCTTTTGAAGATAAAATATTAATCATGAAACACCCATGAGCAGTATCCTCGCATAGGGGCATGATTACCGTTGTATGGGTTCTTCATCACCAAAAAAAAACAACCTGCGAAGCACGCATGAATACCATTGAGGAACAAACACTAATGAATAATTAAACAGATGAAAAAATTAATCAGCTTCCTTTCTATAGCGGTTTGCATAACCGCTTGTACCAATCATCACGAACAACTGCCTATTTTAGGAGAACGACAAACCTCTACAACCATCGTCAATGGGGGAAAAAATACCGACACCATCTACCATACCATTCCCAACTTTTCTTTTATCGACCAAAATGGACAAGAAGTTACCGAACAAACCGTAAAAGACAACATCTATGTAGCAGATTTTTTCTTCACTTCATGCCCAACCATCTGCCCAACAATGAAACGTAATTTGTTAAAAGTGTACGAAAAATTCCATACTCATAACGATTTTAAAATTCTTTCACACACCATCGATCCCAAACACGACACTATTTCTGTGCTTAAACGTTTTGCTCAAAAACTAAACGTTGACCATAAAACATGGTTATTTCTATGGGGAGAACGCGACAAAGTCTATCACTTAGCACAAACAGCCTACCTATCTGTGGTACAAGAAAACAAAGAAGCTCCAGGAGGATTTGTACACAGTGGTTATCTACTGTTAGTAGACAAAAATCGCCATATCAGAGGTGCATACGATGGCACCAACGACAAGCAAGTAGCACAACTCATTAAAGACATAGACCTATTATACGAAGAATACCAACCATAAGAGTATCATGATTGTTCTCAATCTATTTAGTAAACTGGTTATAATCTCTGCTGTTTGCTTATGTTTAACAGCATGCCATAGCGAACATTCCTTAGAATTTGACCGATACTACGCACAAGGTCTATACATATACCAAGCACACTGCCAAAATTGCCATGGCAAAAAAGGAGAAGGTATAGCCTCTCTCATTCCCCCATTAACCGATTCTACCTTTCTAAAAAACAATCAAGAAAAATTACCTTGTATCATCAAATACGGAATAGCATCGCCCATTTCCATTAATGGGAGAACTTACGAATTCACTATGCCTCCTCAAAATACACTAAGCGATATTGAATTAGCCGAAGTAATTGTATACATCAACAATTCCTTCGGCAATCATATAGGAATGTACACACTAGAAAAAATCAGGAAAAATAAATGCTTGTAAAAACATTAATCATTCATGCTCAAATGGTAGGCAACTAAATCATCAATTGGATTACGAATAATTTTCCCCAATTGCATACCATGCTCTAAAGCGACCAACTCCAACACATCCTTAAAGTTAAACGCTACGGAACCAACACAGTTTAAAGCAAACTGTCTATAATTCGGATAGTGTACTACCAAATCGCGAAAAAAAGCAGTAAAAGAAACCCGCAAAACCTCCTCTCTATAATCAGGAAAATCTGTTCTTATCTCGTATAAAAATTTACTAAAACTGGCACAAAACCGATTCGGCAAAACGCCATTATAAAGCCTATCCAAAATACTATCGACCGTTAGTGCATACACGGCATCAAACCGTTCACTTATCTCTCGAGGCATATACCCCCTCATATAATCTCTTAATAGGCGTTTACCTATAAAAGACCCACTCCCTTCATCTCCCAACAAATAACCCAGAGAGTTAATATTTTGAATGATTTGCTTACCGTCATACAAACACGAATTTGTCCCCGTACCTAAAATAGCCGCAAAACCATGGTTTGCTCCCAGCAAAGCACGAGCCGCCGCCAACAAATCATGCGCCACCTCTACTTGAGCATTGTTAAAAATACTTTTTAAAGCGCCAGCCACCACCTCAGCTTTAGATGACACAGAACAGCCCGCTCCATAAAAATAAACAGCCTTTATTAAATGAGGCTCAAGATGCTTCGGTAAACTAGCCTGCAAAGAGTTTACTATTGCATCTTTGGTGGTAAAGTAAGGATTGTAACCCTCCGTTTCAAACGAAGCCGTTACCGTTTGAAGCTCAAGCAATCGCCAACTAGTTTTGGTTGAACCCCCATCCGCTACTAAAATCATACGTTAAAAAATTAAAATATTTCGCTTAGAATAAATTGTTCGTCAGTATTTTTTTCATGGTGCTCATTCATGGCTTCGCAAGTTGTTCTTTGATGGTTAGTTGAAACCGACTGAACAATCATTGACTACCTAACCCAAAACATGCACCTTTTGTGAAACCTCTCCATACCTAATGATTTTGTATACAGATTTTTTTTATTCAAAAGACAAATAAGGTTCAATTTTGCCTAAAATTTCATCATTCAACAACACAATAGGTTTCATATCAACAATAGATTTAAAAGTACCGTGCTGCTTAGCATAATTCAAAATCGCATAAATCTGTTTATAGGTCAAGTACGGCAATACACGCAAATCTGCAACAGAAGCGTCATTAATCTTTATTTTTTTTATTAATTGAGCATTCACCAACACTTGTGGCTCAATAACAACATACTTAGCAGAATCCAATCCCCAAATTTCCTTCAGTTGCTCTTTTGCATAAAAGCCCCCTAACCGATTTCGATAAC
>CANJWF010000207.1 GCA_947478315.1 Sphingobacteriaceae bacterium
AGACTGTTTACAATGTTGGGTTTTAAGTATTCTTAATCGAAAAATAATTCAAAATTTATAATTCTATAAAGTTCAAATGGTCGTTTTAGTTATGTATGTAGTAGTTTTTAAATATTTCCGTAAAGTCGCAGTTTCTTTTCCTGCTCATCAGAGGATGTACACTCGGATGATGTCTTTATTAAGAAGTAACCATCAAATTGCAAATTTGGTGACAAGATCAATAGTCTCCTTTCTGATTTTGTTAGGTAGTTATACGCATACAGATGCCCAGCAGATTGCAGAGTTGGAAAACGACTATATGTTCAATTTACAAGATTGCTTAGCTTATGCACAATCACATCAGTTTAATATAATAAATGCAGAATTAGATGAAAAGAATGCAGAATATAAGGTGCGAGAAACTACTGGTATAGGATTACCTCAAGTAAATGCTAATCTCGATTTTAAGGATTACTTTAAAGTGCCTGCAGCGCTTGCTCCTGGGGATAATTTTGGTGTCCCTGGTAAATTGGTCCCATTGAGATTTGGTGTTCAATATCAGGCAGTAAGTAGCATTGATGTATCGCAACTTATTTTCGATGGTTCTTATTTAGTAGGTTTACAGGCTGCTAAAACGTATAGAGAGCTCTCGTCTAAAAATCTAAAAAGAAGTAAAATAGAAACTGTCGTTGCGGTAACAAAAGCATATTATGCTGCTTTGGTAAACAGTGAGCGGGTTACTTTGTTGGATGCTAATATTATCCGTTTGAACAAATCTTTACAAGATATGATGGCAATGTATCAGAACGGTTTTGTCGAAAAAATAGATGCCGATAGGTTGCAAGTACTATTGAATAATTTAGAAACAGAGAAGCAAAATGCGTTGCGATTTTTAGAACTAAATATCAGTTTGTTGAAGTTTCAAATGGGGATGCCTATTGCCAATAAATTAACATTGAAAGAGAAAATTGCTGATTTGCAAATTGATATAGCGGATTTATACAATACTTCCGTAGAGATTTATAAAAATCGGATAGAGTATCATTTATTGGAAACACAAAAGAAATTAATGGAGTTAGATGTTAAACGCTACAAAATGGCTTTTCTACCTTCAGTTGCAGGATATGGATCTTGGGCTTACCAATTTCAACAAAACACTTTTGCTAGTTTATTTGATGCTGATTACCGTTTTTCTTATTCATTAATTGGGCTAAAATTGAGTGTGCCTATTTTTAGTGGAGGTCAAAAATATTATCGAGTTAAACAGGCGCAGTGGACACTCAAAAAAACAGAAAATGAAATTGATAACTTTAAAAATGCGGTAGCGATTGATATTGAACAGAGTAAGACTAGTTACATTAATAGTTTAGCTTCATTAAACAGTCAAAAAAGAAATCGAGAATTGGCTACAGAAATTGTAAGAGTTACAAAAGCTAAGTATGAGCAAGGTGTAGGGTCGGGTTTAGAGGTAACGTCGGCAGAAACTTCGTTGAAAGAGGCTGAAGTGAATTATATCAGTGCTTTGTACGATGTTTTAATTAGCAAGGTAAATTACGAAAAAGCAATGGGCAATATAGCTGTTGGAAATACCTTAAATGCAGACTCAAGTAATAACTAAATAACGGTTAATTTTTAAAAAAAATAATACTTTAAAATAGCTTGTAATGAAAAAAAATATCCCATTTATACTAGTAGCCATGATTGTGGTAGCATGTGGTCAAAAAAATAACCATGGCAAACAAGAAGAATTATTGTCGTTAAAAAAACAACATGCTGAAATCACAGAAAAAATAGCTCGTTTAGAGGCAGAGTTGGGGACCTCTAATGACGAAAAAAAGATGAGTGAAGTAGGTGTTCAAGCAGTACAATCATCTGTTTTTAGAAGTTACATAGAAATACAAGGTAAAGTAGATGCGGAACAAAATGTGAATGTAAGTCCTGAAGCGCAAGGAATTATTAAGTCTCTCTATATTCAAGTAGGGCAACATGTTCAACAAGGTCAAGTATTAGCGCAAATAGACGACCTAATTTTAAAACAAAATATAGCAGAGTTGCAAACCCAAATAGATTTGACTAATCAGTTATTTCAAAAACAAAAAAATCTTTGGGAACAAAAAATAGGTACAGAGGTTCAGTTTTTGAATGTTAAAGCTCAAAAAGAAGCCTTGGAGCGAAAAATGGCTACTCTAAAATCTCAATCAAGCTTATATCAAATTAAGGCTCCCATAGCAGGAGTAGTTGATGTGATGGATTTAAAAGTAGGTCAGGCTGTAGCACCAGGTTCACCAGGTATTAAAATTGTTAATCAAAATCATTTGAAAGTTAAAGCATTGGTGCCAGATTCATACGTTGCAAAAATTCGTGTGGGGAATGCTGTTATTGTTGAATTTCCAGATTTACATACTCAACTGAATGCTCAATTGAATTTTATGGCGAATGCTATCGATCCTGTTACGCGTTCTTTTGGAGTAGAGATTAAATTGCCAACGAATAGTAACTATCGTCCCAACATGTTGGCTGTTCTCAAAGTGTTGGATTATCAAAACAATAAAGCGATTACGTTGCCCATTTCATGTATTCAAAAATCAGAATCTGGAGATTTCGTTTATCTGGCTGTAGGTAAAGTGGCTCAAAAGGCTGTTGTTAAAATAGGCAGAACATATGCTGGAAAAGCAGAAGTTATACATGGACTAAAAGTAGGCGATAAGGTAATTGTTGTTGGAGCAACCGATGTGAATGACGGTGATTTATTGAAATATTAAGAAACACGAATTGTGCGATTTAAATTGCAATTGACTGATTTTTAGATTTTAATAAAATAAATTATCTTTATTAACATTGCCCATAAAAACACAGTTTAACAGGCGAATACAAACCAAATCACATAACGTGTTAGGAAACTATTTTAAGTTTAATAGTATTTAAATGCTCGCAATTCACATTGTCTTACGGTTAATAGAATGGGTTAGCTATGCTATTGGACCTAGAGAACGGCTTGCTAAACCTTGTATGAGTACCCTCAGGAAACTAAACACTAACGAATACATCGCGAAGATAATCAGCGCTTCGCAGTCATGAGTACCCTAAAGAAAACTAAACATTAACGAATAATTATTTTCAGATGAAATGTCCATGAGCGAGTGCTCACCGACCGAGATGAATACGTTTGGGCATTCCATTAGTCCATTTAAAAACAAATTATATTCAAATGAAATGCCCATGAGCGATTGCTCACAAACCGTTGATGAATACGTTTGGGCATTCCATTTGACCATTAAAAATCAAATTATATTCAAATGAAAGACGTTTTTAAAGAATTTA
>CANJWF010000208.1 GCA_947478315.1 Sphingobacteriaceae bacterium
TGGGGGTATTATGTTGGGAATAGGGTTATTCTATATGCTTAAAAAATCTAAATTAAATTTCGATTCAACACCAGAAAAAGTAAACCGAGCGAGTTTTTTCCTGAAAGGAATAGCCATGTCGCTATTCTCTCCTCCTACGATTATTTATTGGATAACGGTAACTAGTATCGTGACACTTCAGTTTAAATACTCTTTGGAGCAGAAAATAATTTTTTTCACGTGTTTACTTGTTGCTCAACTTTCTTCCGATACATTAAAGGCTTATTATTCTGGTAAACTACGCGACCGTATTAACGAAAAAACCATTCATCGAGTTAATCAAGTAGCAGGCTTAGTATTAATTATTTTTGCTGCACGTCTATTGGTAGAGGCTATTTTAGGTAAGAAATTAATCTAAGTAAGTGTGTGTACACCTAGCTAGGAATAAGCAGTTTAAAAACGGGTTAAACTCCAAATATTACCTATTTTTTACCGTAATCAGAAAATTTAAACTCTCTATAATATCCTCTTCTGAGACAAAACTATCGTAACCACAAACTCCTATTGTACGTAATAATGAACAACTGATTTGAGTTAGATTATTTTTCTTATCGTTTTTCATATAAGTTACTAACTCTGTATAAGCCTCTTGCGGAACAGCTTGAATGGGATAAATGGATGATATGTAGCTTACTATTGTTTCTAAATCTGCAATCGACAATCCTGTTAATTTGTTAGATAAATAAGCTTCCGAAATCATACCTAATGCAACGGCTTCGCCGTGCAATAACATCAAATCGCGTTTGTCTAAAAAATAACTTTCGATAGCATGCCCAATGGTATGTCCAAAATTTAAAATTTTACGTAGCCCTTGTTCGGTTGGGTCTTGGGTAACTACTTCATTTTTGATTTGTATAGACCGATAAATTAGTTCTTCGGGCACTGCTTCCCAATTTATTTTTTGCACTTTTTGAAAATAACTTGCATCAAAAATCAACCCATGTTTAATAATTTCGGCGAAACCTGAACGAATTTGCCTTGTGTCTAAAGTGGTTAAAAAATTGGTATCGATATAAACAGCTTGTGGTTGAGCAAAAGTGCCTATAATATTTTTAACGGTGTCGAGGTCTATCCCCGTCTTACCTCCAACGGACGCGTCTACTTGCGCTAATAACGTGGTGGGTATTTGAATAAAATCGATACCTCGTTTATAAGTTGAAGCGGCAAATGCTCCCATATCGGTAACTACACCTCCTCCCAAATTAATTAACAAAGCCTTTCTATCGGCTCCAAAATCTAGCAATGTTTTCCATATTCCTATACAGAAATCTATATTTTTATTCTCTTCCCCTGCATCAATTTCTATTAAATCATAGCGTATATTTTCAGGAATGTGTTCACGTAATGTTGGCAAACAATATTCAGTAGTATTGGTATCGGTTAAAACAAAAACTTGGGAATATTGTTTGTTTAACAAGAAAGTGGCTAAATGTTCTAAGCTATTTTGAAAATAAACTAAATAGGATAAATTTTGAATGGGTTGCATATCGTTATTTTTCATCTGTTAATGATTCAGTTATATTTGCTTTTTCAAAGAGTTTATGCATATAGTGATTAAGATACCTGAATTATCTTATTTTCTACTTTTATTACATCTCCCACACGCACTTTTAACCGTTTACGGTAATCAACTGCTCCATTGTAAATTACTTTTCCTGCAACGATCAACTGCTGTGCATCTCCTCCAGAATTTACACAATCGGTCGCTTTGAGCAATTGGGTAAGTGTAATAAAATCAGCATTTTCAATCTTGAAAGGTATTATTAAAGAGGTCATTGTATGTGAAAATAATTATTGGAATGGTGTTCTATTTTTAACATGCTTTTTAGATGGTAATGCACTACAAAATAATGCTATCTTTTGGATAATTTTGGGTGTTTCAAGGCGTTTATGCGTGTTTTGAAGTTTGTTTTTCAAAGGTGCTCATTCACAATATACTTTCACGAATTTTAATGGACAGATGAGACTTATCAGGTATTTTCATATCTCTTTAAGTGGGCACATGTCAGTTTCATAGTCTGATAGTATTAGACAAAACTAATATTTTAATTCTATTGCACTTGTAGAAATCGACACCGATTTTCATCAAATGAATATTGAAAAAATAGCTAATTTTTTAATGACGACTATCAATCGTTGGCAGTAACTCATTATCAATCATTCGATTATTGTATTGTTGTCTAAATGCTTTTAAATATTTTTCCAACGTATCACAACGTTTTTGATTATTCAGTAATGGGTTTCTAAGAAATGTATCCGTTTTAAAATTATAGATACCTTTAACCTTATTCCCATCGTGTTGTAATAGATAATCATCTTTTATAATTTGATAATAACCTCCAGGATGATAATTAATTGCGAAATTTTTATTAGAGGTAGGACTACGTAATACATCAAAACCGAATGCTAAATAAGGTTTATCATAATTTAAATAGCCTAAAATACTAGGCATAATATCTGTTTGTTGCACAATACGGTGAACATTATAATTTTTCAAGTTGCTATTGGGTTTGTAAAAAATAATAGGAACAGCAAAATCACCTAAAGAAGTTTTATAAACATCGTGATAAGATTCGCTACTGTGGTCGGCTGTAATTACAAATAACGTATTTTTAAACCAAGGCATTTTTTCGGCAGTTTTAAAAAATTTACGCAAAGCCATATCTGTATAGCCGATACATTGATGGACGGGAAGCGTTCCTTTAGGAAATTTATTTTGATAACGCTCTGGTAACACAAATGGGTGATGTGAAGAAACAGAAAAAATAGTGGTAAAAAATGGTTTTTTAAATGTGTTTAACTTTCGTGCAAAAAATTGGAAAAATTCTTCGTCCCATATTCCCCACATACCATCAAAATCATTATTGTTGTTATACTCATTTTTACCTAAATAGGCATCATAGCCAATCAAATTAGCAAAAGCTTGAAAACCCATAGAACCATTAGGGGCACCATGGAAAAATGTGGTGTAATAACCTTTCTTTTTTAATAAACTAGGTAAGCTATTAATATTATTTGTAGCGTAACGTGTGGTTACAAATGGTTCAACCATAGATGGTATGCTACACAAAATGGAAGGCATTGCATCTATAGATTTACGACCATTAGCAAACGAATAACGAAAAGTTAAACTGTGCTCAATCAGAGAATCCATAAAAGGTGTATAGCCTTTGTAATGTCCCCCATCTAAACCTTTGTTATAAAACCCATAATATTCCTTTGCGTTACTTTCTAATATAATAATTACCA
>CANJWF010000209.1 GCA_947478315.1 Sphingobacteriaceae bacterium
CATTTTTATGGCTAAAGGTTTCTAATAAGTTATAGCCCATCTCAAAATACCCACCATACATCGCTTGAGGGGCTAAATTTGCGTAGGCAGTATTAATTTTTTGTGCATCAGGAATACTTACATAACTTGCCAATGCTTTGATTTGAAAACCATTTTTTCTATAAATCGCATCCAATGTACCCATGTGCACTGGTGTACCAAATGGTCCAGAATCTAATCCCAAACTATCTGCACGTTTAGGAGAAATGCCGGCAGAACCACCGCTATATACTGCTAATTGCAATCTAACATCGCCAGTATAATATCTGAGTGAACCCGTAATGGCTAAATTATTTCCCGTTGCATTCTGACCTTCAAAACGACTCTCTCTAATACCTTTACCATTTCCAAATTTTTCGGAATTAAGACCCGTTACTAATGCAACGGTGTAACTCAATGGATAATCTCTCAACTTACCATAATAACCCACACCCAACTCTCTCCAAGTGGAAGGAATAATCATTGTTTCAACCATGGTACGCTCTGTACCATAATAGTTTACAGGCAGATGATCCTCATTGGTAATCCCCATTCTAGTAAGAATTAATCCCGTAAGTAGATAATCATCCCTATTGAGCATAAATTTTAAATAGGCTTGCTCTAAAGAAATTTCGCCCGTGCTACCGCCTCCTTCAACTTTGGCATGCTCTATTTCTGTTTCTGAAAAGAATGAAATTTTAGAACTGAATTGATGTCCAACAAATAAGACGAAACGATCGAAATTTACCTTACTTGTCTGATTATTATTATTTCTTTGATAAGAGGCTTGACCATACCCCGAAAGTACAGTGGTGTTATGTTTAACCGCATTACTATTCAATGAATCTTCTCGGGTAAACACTTGTTGCTGGGCAATACTTTGTAAATAACAGAGTACTAATGTGAGTGTAGCAATGAATTTATGCATTATTTTTAATAATAAAATAAGTGAAGTTGTAAAAAAAAAGGTTAAAACTTGGCTGTAACGGTTGCATAAAATGTTCGCCCATCACCTGGTAAAATACCTGATCCGGGCAAGCCTCCAGCTCTTCTAGTAAAATAATTAGTATTTGTCAAATTGTTAATCCCCATTTTAAAGAAGTAATTTTTCATAAATGAGTAAGAAAAAGTGATATCTGAAATTTTGTACGCAGGTATTAATCCTATGGTACCCTTACTATTAGGTAATACGGTATTGTCTGCATCGCTAAAAGTTTCATCTACAAAACTATATTGATACGTCAATATCATTTGTTTTAGATAAAAATTAACCCCTGTTCTAAAAATATTTCGAGGAGCATCTTGAACGCGATTACCTTTTATATCTTTTCCATTAGATATAAAACCGTCATAAGTAGCATCTGTAAACGAATAGTTTGCAAACACATTAAAATGAACTATCGGATTAGCTTTAAAGAACATTTTAACTGGATTGATTTCAGCAAAACTTTCAATTCCAACGTGGGTCGATCCTCCTACATTGGTTACCATAATCGTTTTATCTTGAAGTGTCAAGTTTCCCAATCTGTTCTTGTATTTCATATAGAACGCACCGATATCAAAAAAAAGATAATCTTCAACAGAACCTCGATAACCTATATCTGATGTATAACCATTCGCATCTTTTAAATTTTCATCAATCTTGTAAGCATTAGGTAATTGAGAAATTTGACCGTACCAAAATGGCTTATAAGCCTCTGTATAATTGGCATAAATTTCGGTTCCAAAAGGCAATTTATATTCGGCTGAAACTCCTAACAAAACAAATTTTCTAGTTGGTGTAGTATTAATAATGGCATTTGTACTTTGCCTACTGGAGACTTCTGTTTTAATATATTCATACCTTATTCCAGGTATGAGTACCAATTTATCGTTTACATAAAAAGCATTCTCGGCAAAAAGTGCAACGTTCTGAGTTTTTCTATCGTAATCTTTTACATAGGTGCCGTCAGTCGGCAAAAAATTGGCATCTGTGCCACTAGAACCCTTATTACTAGTTTGATATGGAGAATCACCTTGGTAATATTTAAATCCTGAGGATACAATATTTTTAAAACGGTTAGTTACATAGTAGATAGTTCTATTTCGCCACTCTGTACCAAAGTTTAAATATTTCTGTGTTTCTATATCTCTACTGTTATAAGCCAAAGTTTTTGCATTAACAGTATCCAAAAGAGTCATGTCGCTAATTTGATAACCTATGCTATTACGTGTTCCCTTAAGTATATAATTTCTAACAGTCATTTGACTGTTTTTAGACCAATTCCATTGAAGATTAAGTGCCCATATATTCCATTGTGTATTAAACCAATTTCTACTCCTATTGCTCTGCTGTGGATTTTTTACAAATGTGTTATCCGTAAGTCCACCTGCTTGTTGATTAGAAATATCACTATTGGTATATTCTATGGATGTTTTAAGATGTTGACTAACTTGATAGGATAAACTAGCAAAATAATTTACTATATTGAATTGAGCATTATCTCTCCAGCCATTACCTTTTCTAATATCAACAAAAGCATAATAATGTACTTTACCAGACTTACCTCCAATTGCATTAAACGTATTTAAGAGGCCGTAACTGCCCATGGTCTGCTGAGTCTCAAATTCAAATGTTTTATTAATTTCATTACCATCTTTCATAATATAATTAACCATACCGCCAAATTGAGAACCATATTGCAAAGCACCTGCTCCTTTTACAATTTGTATTTTTTGTACTCCTTGCAATTGCGGATTATAGTACGCTTCTGAATACGAAATAGGATCAGCTGCAATCTCGTTTCCATTTTGTCGAATATTAAATTCTGACGAACGGTTAGGAGACAGTCCCCTAGTGGCTATACCTATTTGCGCACCAGAACCATCGCTCTCCCAAATATGGATACCAGGTACCTTAGCCAACACTTGACGCATTTGGTTTGAAACATAATTACCTTGTACATTGTTCATCATAACGAGCGCATTTTTTTTCCCTGCAAAAATGTCTGTTCCAACCAACTCTGGTAACTTCTGAACCTCTCTTTTGGAGTTTTTACCCACAAAACTTACTTCTGGAAGTATTTGTGTAGAATCTAGTTTTTTCTTTTCATAAGTATTAAAAATTACTTGTGCTTGTGTAAGCTGAATTGCGAAAATAAATGGCAGGACAAACGTAGTGATTGATATTTTTTTCATATTCTTATTTAGATTAAATATAAACTGCGGTGCAAACTTATAAAAAAATATATTTCACAGTATATATTTTTAGAATTATTATAA
>CANJWF010000210.1 GCA_947478315.1 Sphingobacteriaceae bacterium
AAATTATATTCTAATAAAACACCCATGAGCATTATCCTCACAAAAGAGGATGATAATGTAGTGATGGGTTCTTCATCACATTTAAAAAATAAATTAACGGATGAAAAAGAACGGTATAGTCGCCATTTAATGTTGGAGAATTTTGGATTAGAGGCTCAACTTAAACTTAAAAAGGCTAAGGTATTGGTAGTTGGTGTAGGAGGTTTGGGTTGTCCTGCATTACAATATTTAACGGCTGCTGGTGTCGGATGTATTGGTATGATGGATGACGATATCGTGTGTTTATCTAATTTGCAACGCCAAGTTTTGTTTAAGAGTCATGAAATTGGAGAGTATAAGGTTTTGGTGGCAAAAAATACACTTCAACAACTTAACCCCTTACTTAATTTTGAGACTTATACCGAACGTTTATCGTTGGCAAATGCCCTTGAAATTATTATGAACTATGATATTGTTTTAGATGGTTCCGATAATTTTTCTACTCGTTATTTGTTAAATGATGCTTGTGTTTTACTGGGAAAGCCTTTAGTATATGGAGCTATTTATCAATTTGAAGGACAAGTTTCAGTCTTTAACTATCAAAATGGACCTAATTATCGTTGCCTATTCCCCGAGCCCCCGATAAGTGGAGAAATGTTGCCATGTGGAGAGGTTGGTGTTATTGGTGTGTTACCAGGAATTATTGGTACTTGGCAGGCAACAGAGGTTATTAAGATTATTACAGGTGTGGGTACGCCTTTGTCGGGTAAATTACTTACAATAAATCTTTTGAATAATAATATTCAAACATTTGATTTTCCAAAAACGTCGAAACCAATTGTTCAATTGTTAACAGATTATGAATTAAGTTGTGGAGTGTCGAGTGCCATTGAATCTATATCTATGAGCACTCTTCGGCAGTTACAGCGAGAGAAAAAAATACAATTAATAGATGTGCGTCAAACGAGCGAACATGTGTTGGGTAATATCGGAGGTAAAAATATTCCCTTAGATAAATTAGCTGAATCGTTTGATATGATAGATAAAACCTTGGTTACCGTTGTGTATTGTCAATCAGGGGCACGGTCGAAACAAGCCGTTAGCTTATTAAAAAATTACTTTCCTTCAATGCAAATATTTAATTTGAATCATTCAATATAAAGTATGAAATGCCCATGAGCGAGTGCTCATCAACCGATGATGAAATGCTTTGCATTCATGAATACCATAAAAAACAAAACACTAATGAATAACGGTTTGGGCATTCGATTAGACCTTAAAAAAATAATTATATTCTAATGAAATGCCCGTGAGCGAGTGCTCTCCAACCGAGATGAATACGTTTGGGCATTCCATTAGTCCATTGAAAAACAAATTTTATTCTAATGAAAGTTGCCGGTTTTACATTTATCAGAAATGCCGTTTGTAATGATTACCCCATTGTGGAAGCTATTACCTCTATTCTGCCCATTTGTGATGAATTTGTAGTGGCTGTGGGTCAATCGGAGGATGGGACTCGGGCACTTATAGAAAGTATTGGTTCTGATAAGATACGCATCATAGATACTATTTGGGATGAGCATTTGAGGGAAGGGGGAAGAGTTTTTGCTCAAGAAACAGATAAGGCTTTTCAGGCGATTTCACAAAATGTTGATTGGGCTTTTTACATACAAGGCGATGAATGTGTACACGAAGATTATTTGCCATTCATTAAGAAGCAGATGTATGCTTATTTGAAGGATGATAGGGTTGAGGGGCTTTTGTTTAAATACAAGCATTTTTATGGTTCGTATGACTATTATGCAGAGTCAAGAAAATGGTATCGTAGAGAAATAAGAATTGTTCGGAGGAAATTGCCCATCTATTCTTATCGGGATGCACAAGGATTTCGTATTGACGACAGAAAACTAAGAGTAAGATTAATAAATGCCGAAATCTTTCATTACGGGTGGGTTAAACCCCCTATTGGGCTTGTCAGCAAAATGCAAAATTTTAGTCTTTTTTATGATAAAAATGCTGTTGTTAAGCCCATTGCTGCCGATGTTGAGTTTGATTATGGTAATGCAGATAGATTGATAAAATACGAATATACACATCCAAAAGTGATGCAAAAGCGTATCGAATTAGGAAATTGGCAATTTAATTTCGACCCTACAAAACGTAAAATTAACTTAAAATGGAAATACCGTTTGCTGCAGAAAATTCATGATTGGACAGGTATTCGACTGTTTGAGTATAAAAACTATCGGTTAATCAACTAAGTTTATCTACAAGACTATTCTAGAATGATAGTTTTGTTTTGACTAACAAACACTTTCTCTTCCAAAACTAGTTTTAGAGCTTTTGCTAAAACAATTTTTTCGACGTCTTTTCCCGCTTGCATCATTTCTTTCGCACTATGACTATGGTTAACAGGGATTACATTTTGTGCAATAATAGGACCTTCATCTAATAAATTGTTAACAAAGTGCGCGGTAGCACCAATAATTTTTACCCCTCTTTCATGCGCTTGTTGGTACGGGCGTGCTCCTACAAACGCAGGTAAAAATGAATGATGGATATTGATGATTCGATTTGGAAATTGAGCTACAAATTTTTCGGAAAGTATGCGCATGTATTTTGCCAATACGATATAGTGTGGATTATAGAACGCTAGTGTTTTTAGTAATTCATTTTCATGTTCTTCTCTCGATTTTTCTTCGTGACCGACGTGTACGAATGGAATGCCAAAATGCTCAGTTAAGGAAGCCAAGTGATTATAGTTACCAATGACGGCACAAATATGGGTATGAAGTTCGTTCGAATGATGCCTAATTAATAAATCTCCTAAGCAATGACTTTCTTTTGTTACTAAAATTACAATATTCTTTGGTTCATTTTTAGTAAGATGAACAGTAGCTTTTGCAGGTAATACGTTTATCAAAAGCTGTTTTACAGTTTCAATATCTATTTTTCCGGCAAACTCTGTGCGCATAAAAAAACTATTAGTTGCACGTTCTACATATTCTGCATTGCTTACAATGTTTAAATCATATTTTAATAAAACACCTGTAATATGATGAATTAAGCCTTTTTGGTCTTTACAGGCAATAGATAATAGGTATGTTTCCATATATTGTTAACTTCGCGGACGTAGAGAAAAAGATAGCAGTAACCAAATCAATAACTTCGATAATTTTTAATATGAGTGTTAAATCTCTAATATTAATCAATGCTTATGCTCTTAAGAATGTTTTTTCGGTAATTGGAACTTTTACCGATCAACTTTTTAATTCAATTCT
>CANJWF010000211.1 GCA_947478315.1 Sphingobacteriaceae bacterium
AGCTATACTATGTTCAGTATCCTGTTGTTGGCGAACTTAATCAATTGATTACCGTTGCCACCACTCGGCCCGAAACAATCCCTGCCGACACGGCTATTTGTGTACATCCCGACGACGAACGTTACCGTCATTTGCACGGAAAAAAAGCACAAGTGCCGTTTACCGATCGAACCATTCCAATTATTTGCGATCCGTATATCGACAAGGATTTTGGAACAGGTTGTTTGAAGGTAACCCCCGCGCATTCGCTGCAAGATTATGAGTTGGGTCTCAAACATCAACTTGAAGTCATCGATATTTTAAATGACGATGGCACGTTGAATGAAAATGCACAAGTGTTGGTTGGAGAAGATCGTTTTGTTGCACGAAAAAAAATAGCCCATATGCTTGAAGCAGCAGGTTTGCTCGTTAAAGTAGAACCTTATCAATCTCAAGTTGGCTTTTCGGAACGTACCGATGCAGTTATTGAACCTAAGTTGTCTATGCAGTGGTTTTGTAAAATGCAAGATATGGCAAAACCTGCGTTGGACTATGTAATTAATGGCGACATTCGATTAATTCCAGATAAATTCATCAATACCTATCGACATTGGATGGAGAACACCAAAGACTGGTGCATATCCCGTCAGTTGTGGTGGGGTCATCGTATTCCAGCGTGGTATTTGCCCAATGGTAATTATGTGGTTGCTAAAACAGCTGAGCAAGCACTTGAGCAGGCGCAGCATATCAATAAGAGTTGGAATTTGGTTGACTTGAGGCAAGATGATGATGTGTTAGATACTTGGTTTTCTTCTTGGTTGTGGCCTATCTCTATTTTTGATGGATTTAAAAATCCTCAAAATGCAGATATTAATTATTATTACCCGACCAATGATTTAGTAACTGCGCCAGAAATCTTGTTTTTTTGGGTTGCCCGAATGATTATGGCAGGGCATGAGTTTAAACAAATGCCGCCTTTTAAAAATGTATATTTAACAGGTATTGTTCGAGATAAACAGGGTCGAAAAATGTCTAAATCTTTGGGAAATTCTCCCGACCCAATTGAATTGATAGACCGTTATGGTGCAGATGGTGTTCGTGTGGGAATGCTACTTTGTTCGCCAGCAGGCAATGATTTGATGTTTGACGAATCGCATTGTGAACAAGGACGCAATTTCGCTAATAAAATTTGGAACGCTTTTCGATTAGTTAAAAGTTGGGAAGTTGATAGTCAGTTGGATGCGGTTAATAATCGATTGGCAGTATCGTGGTTTAGAGCCAATTTGGGTCACACCCTTCAGCAAATTAATACCTATTTCGAGCAATACAAATTATCCGATGCGTTGATGGCGACTTATAAACTGGTATGGGATGAGTTTTGTTCTTGGTATTTGGAGTGGATAAAACCAGCCTATCAGCAACCCATTGATGCAGTAACTCATCGGGCTACTATCGATTTTTTTGCCGAAATTTTAAAAATATTACACCCTTTTATGCCCTTTATTACCGAAGAATTATGGCATGATGAATTGTTTGGTAAACGCCTAGAAAAAGACTGTTGCATAGTTGCCACTTGGCCAATTATGCAATCGACAGATGCTCGCCTGTTAACCGAAATAGAGGTAGTGAAAGTGCTTGTATCTGAAATTAGAAATAGCAGAAATGCCAAGCAAATTTCTCCTAAACAAATTCTTCCATTGGCCATTAAACAAAATTCGGGTATTGATTTTAATGCTTATGTAGCTACTATTCAAAAATTAGCTCATGTTAGTGAGGTTACGTTTGTTCAGCAAGCAGTTCCACATGCAGTATCATTTTTGGTTGGAACAGATGAGTTTTTTGTAACCATGGGCGATTTGTTAGATGTTGAAGTAGAACAAGAGCGCGTTCAAAAGGAAATTATCTATTTGCAAGGATTTTTAAAATCAGTAAATGCAAAACTCTCTAATGAGAAATTTATGCAAAATGCTAAACCTGAAGTAATTGCTAATGAACAACAAAAACAAGCAGATGCTTTAACTAAATTGCAAGCACTAGAGAAATTAGTATAATTGGTAACGATGTTATTGTATGAACATTTGAATGGTTTATTGTAAATTAATTGAATTATTGTGCTTACGAAAAGAATTATTCCATGTTTAGACGTTAAAGACGGTAGAACTGTGAAGGGGGTAAATTTTGTGGCTTTGCAAGATGCAGGAGATCCTGTTGAGTTGGCTTATCAGTATGCACAACAGGGTGCAGATGAATTGGTTTTTTTAGATATTACCGCAACACACGAACGAAGAAAAACAACCTTTGATATGGTAAAATCAGTTGCGCGACAACTGAATATTCCTTTCACCATAGGCGGGGGTATTAGCACTATTGCAGATGCAGATGCGTTGTTAAACGCTGGTGCAGATAAAATATCTATTAATTCGGCAGCTGTTCGTAATCCTAATTTAATTGATGAATTAGCTAACTATTTTGGCGTTCAGTTTGTGGTATTGGCGGTAGATACAAAAAATATAGGCACCAAAAATTGGGTTCATCTCAATGGGGGCAGAATTACTACTGAATTAGAAACCGAACATTGGATTTATGAGGCTGTTCAGCGAGGTGCAGGTGAAATTTTACTAACTTCTATGGATAGAGATGGCACCAAGTCTGGATTCGATTGTTCGTTGTTAGCTTCTATTAATCAGTCGGTAGCGGTTCCTGTGATTGCTTCTGGTGGTGCTGGTTCTGTGAAAGATTTTGTCGATGTTTTTGAGCAAGCTCATGTCGATGCAGCGTTGGCTGCTTCAGTATTTCATTTTGGCGAAATTTCAATCCCAGCGTTAAAAAAAGATTTACATCAAAAAGGCATTCATGTTCGGTTGGTATAGTGCTAAACTTTGTTAATTTTGGCAGTTGTCGATGTGTGTTTACGTCTAAAAGTACCTTTTTTTAGGATGTAGTTTATTAAGAATTGTAAATTTTAAGTTTAGTATAAAATGAGCGACAAGTTAATATTTCGTATGGTGATGGGCGTTTCCATAGCCGTTTTTTTAGTGGTGGTTATCCTTAATAGAAAAATTATTCCGGTGACCATTGCAACGCCCACATTTGTATATTTCTTGCCAGCATTAAATGCTTTATTAAATGGTAGTTGCACTTTATTACTATTGCTCTCGTTGTATTTTATTAAGAAAAAAGACATCAATACTCATAAAAAAATAAATATGGTAGCTTTTGCACTATCGTCTTTATTTTTAGTTTCATACGTAACTTTTCATTATTTCGTAAAGGAGAC
>CANJWF010000212.1 GCA_947478315.1 Sphingobacteriaceae bacterium
TTATCTATACTTGGAAACGGTGCAAGATTTTTTTAATCGCTACAATACTGCTATTAATGAGCGGAATACTGCTTCAAATACGCTTTAATAAGGATGACTTATTTTTGTTTATCAACCATCGCCATTGCCTGTCAGTGAATAATTATCTACGCTATTTAACCCATTTGGGAGACGGACTCATGATGATTGCAATCGCAATCGCGATGACATTTTTTTCTTATAGAAATGCCCTAACGGTGGCAATCTGTTACGCGACAACTTCTATCGTTGCCCAAATAATCAAACATATCTTACATGCTCCTCGACCTATTCAATATTTTAAAGATAAGGGTATTTCTATACAACTCATTGAGGGTATTAAAACGCATCACTGGAACAGCTTCCCCTCAGGACATACTACTACCGCATTTGCATTAGGGCTAATAGTTAGTTATTGCTACTGTCAACGTAAACCATTTTTCTCTAATATAGGACTATTAATAATTGCGTCATTAATTGGTTTTTCGAGAATATATTTAGCTCAACATTTTTTTGAGGATGTGCTAGGTGGTGCGAGTATTGGAGTTATTATTAGTTTTTTAACCATTTATGGATTAAACAAAAGTCAGTGGTTTCATAAGCACTGGTTGAATAAGGGCTTGATTCACCAATTTAAGATAAGAAGTAATGGAAAATAAACATATTGCGACAGTACTCAAATTTTGGGCGCAATTAATGGAATTGCATGAGCAAAATTCTTTTAAAATTAAAACACTTACTAACGCCGCCTTTAAAATCGGAAAATTAACAACTCGACTTGCAGACAAGTCAGAAGAAGAAATAGCTACCATTGATGGCATAGGAGCAAGTACGGCAAAAACAATACGAGAATTATTAGAAAAGGGCAGCATTGCTGCATTAAAGATATTAGAAGATGCCACCCCTAGAGGGGTGATAGAGATACTACACATAAAAGGTTTGGGTCCTAAAAAGGTAGGAATTATTTGGAAAGAATTGGGCATCGAATCTGTAAACGACTTGTACTACGCTTGTTGCGAAAATCGTTTAGTAACTCTCAAAGGATTTGGCGCTAAAACGCAACAAGAGATTAAACAACTGATAGAGTTTACGATGAATAATCACGGCAAATTGTTGTACGCTCGGGCAGAAACTATTCACCTACTACTTGTATCGCAACTGCACGAGTTGTTAGCCCCAAACAAATTACTTTATCAATTGTCGGTAGTGGGTTCGATGAGAAGAAAGTGCGAAGTGATAGATAGCTTACACTATTTAATTGCGTGTAACGAACTACCTACTATTATTGAAACTTTAACCAATTGGCATCAATTAACTAATGTAAAAATAACGTCTGAAAATATAATAGAAGCGACCACAAAGGAACAAGCAACTATTGTATTTCATTTTTGTAATATCAAGGAGTTTGCTTTTCAACAATTTATACTTACGGGTAATGACGAGCATGTAAAACGAATATTAACATTACTCAATGGTAAAACGGACTTTGAAAATGAACCCGCTATTTACCAATCTGCAGGTTATCATTTTATTGAACCTGAACTAAGAGAAAATAGGATTGAATTTGAATACAGTGATACTAATCTCATCTCCTACGCGGATTTGAAAGGTGCATTACATAATCATAGTACTTGGAGCGATGGTATACATAGTATTAAAGAGATGGCACTCTACTGCCGTGACCAATTAGGATTAAACTACTTAGGTATTTGTGACCACTCACGTTCGGCTTTCTATGCGAATGGATTAAATGTGGAGCGTGTAAGAGAGCAACACTTAGAAATTGATTTATTAAATCAACAATTAGCACCTTTCAAAATATTTAAAGGAATTGAATCTGATATTCTATATGATGGTTCTTTAGATTATCCAGACGAAGTGCTTGCAATGTTTGATTTTATAGTAGCATCTGTTCATAGTAATTTAAAAATGGATAAAAATAAAGCTACTGAACGATTACTTAATGCAATAAAAAATCCATACACTACTATTTTAGGACACCCTACAGGACGCCTACTTTTGGGGCGTAAGGGATACGAAATAGACTACGAAGCCATTATTGACGCTTGTGTACAACACCATGTAGTATTAGAAATTAACGCAAACCCTATGCGCTTAGATATTGATTGGAGATGGCACCAAACGGCAATTCAAAAGGGAGCATACGTAGCGATTAATCCAGATGCCCACCATAAAGAGGGTATTAGCGATATGCAATATGGCATTCACATAGCAAGAAAGGGCGGCATTAATGCCTCTCAATGCCTCAATGCAAAAAACACTACAGAGATTGAGCAATGGTTTGAAAAAAGAAAAAAGAAAATTGCATAAATTAATTCCCTCATCCATACAACCATTGTCAATGTGAATGGGAAAAAGAGGTATGATGTAAAACAGGAGGACAGTCGCAACCTTTTTTCAAAAGACGACAAGCTGAAAACACCATTACACAAAGAAAAATAAGCAAGATTCTAAACATACAACAGGTTTTTGAGTAGAGAAAAAGGGAGAGTTCAACGCATAACACATCGTTATCATCTTATACAAATTTGTATAAGATGATAACGATACTCTTACCCTACTACAAATTAATGTGCAACTAATTGCTGATACTCTTCTGCAGAAAGTAATTGATGATAGGTCGACGCATCCTCTACGTTAACTTTAACCATCCATCCTTGATGATAAGGGTCTTGATTAACTAATTCTGGCGCATCATTAAGTGCCGAATTAATTTCAACTATTTGACCAGTCATAGGCATGAATAAATCTGAAACAGTCTTCACTGCCTCTACTGTACCAAATACTTCATTGGCCTGAACCGTTTTACCAAGAGTAGTAATATCTAGGAAAACAATATCTCCTAATTCACGTTGGGCAAATTCGGTGATGCCAACTACCGCTTGTTTCCCCTCTAATTTAATCCACTCGTGATCTTTTGTATATTTTAACTCTGTCGGAAAATTCATAGTAACGAAATATAATAGGTTAATGATTTTATGTAGGTAATGGGGATTGAATGCGCGAATGTAAAACGTTTTTTTAATTATTTAAACTGAAACGCAGGTTGACACCAAAATTAGTGAAAGAGGTATAGAATGACTGCGAAGTATAAGGTTTAGTAATGGTTTGGTCGTAGAAAAATTTAATACTCGCTCGCTTACTAATCATATAGTCTATAGAAGGACGAATCGTAACCACATTGGAA
>CANJWF010000213.1 GCA_947478315.1 Sphingobacteriaceae bacterium
ATTCATTAACCTACCCTAAAACCGCAAAAAATTAATATTTAGCTGCCAATTCTTTCGCCACATTTTCCAACACATCGGTAATTTCACTACTAAAACTACCTAGCTTTAAAGCTTCTAAGGTAGCTTTATGACGTATTTCTAACTGTTGCAAAAATTCAATTTCAAACTCTTTTACTTTATTCAAGGGTACATTTCTCAATAAACCCTTAGTTCCACAATAAATGATTGCAATTTGCTTTTCCACTGTCATAGGAGAAAATTGCGCTTGCTTTAAAATTTCAACATTGCGAGCCCCTTTATCTAAAACGGTTTTCGTCGCCGCATCTAAATCTGAACCAAACTTGGCAAAAGCCTCCAATTCACGATATTGTGCTTGATCCAACTTCAATGTGCCTGCAACTTTCTTCATAGATTTAATTTGAGCATTACCCCCAACACGAGACACAGATATACCAACATTAATAGCTGGTCTAACACCTGAATTAAATAAATTAGATTCTAGAAAAATTTGACCATCTGTAATAGAAATAACATTAGTAGGAATATAAGCAGAAACATCTCCAGCTTGAGTTTCAATAATAGGTAAAGCAGTCAAAGAACCTCCTCCTTTTACAAGGGACTTAATAGATTCAGGAAGATCGTTCATTTTTTGAGCAATATCATCTGATGCATTAATTTTAGCAGCACGTTCTAACAACCTAGAATGTAAATAAAACACATCCCCAGGATACGCTTCCCTACCAGGAGGACGACGAAGCAACAAAGAAACTTCACGATAAGCAACGGCTTGTTTAGATAAATCATCATAAACTACTAAAGCAGGTCTACCTGTGTCTCTAAAATACTCTCCAATAGCAGCACCTGCAAATGGAGAAAAGAATTGCATGGGTGCAGGATCTGAAGCTGTTGCAGATACCACAACTGTATACGACATCGCTCCATTATCTTCCAAAGTTTTTACAATACTAGCTACTGTAGAAGCCTTTTGACCAGTTGCTACGTAAATACAAATTACAGGTTCTCCTGCATCGTAAAATTCTTTTTGATTAATTATCGTATCTATACAAATAGCAGTCTTACCTGTTTGACGGTCTCCTATAACTAATTCTCGTTGACCTCGACCAATAGGAATCATAGCATCAATAGCCTTTATACCTGTTTGCAAAGGCTCTGTCACAGGTTGGCGATAAATAACTCCTGGGGCTTTACGTTCTAAAGGCATCTGATAGGTGGTACCTGCAATAGGACCTTTCCCATCAATAGGATTACCTAAAGTATCAACCACACGACCCAATAATCCCTCTCCAACATTAATAGAAGCAATTTTTCGTGTTCTCTTAATCGTGTCACCTTCTTTTATTGCATCCGAACGACCCAACAATACGACACCGACATTATCTTCCTCTAAGTTAAGGACAACTCCTTGAAGTCCATTTTCAAATTCAACCAATTCTCCGGATTGCACTTGAGTTAAACCATACACCCGCGCAATACCATCACCTATCTGAAGAATGGTTCCAACTTCCTCAAGTTCTGCTTCTGACTTAAAACCCGACAATTGCTGACGCAATATTGCCGAAACTTCGTCTGGTCTTACCTCTGCCATATTTATATAATCTTGAAAATTATGAAGTAAAAATTATTTATGTTAAAATGTAGTTTATATCTGACTCAACAATAACTAGTGTAGAATCCGCCTTAATCGATTCAACTTACCCAAAATGCTCGCATCAACTTGCCTATCTTCTACTGTTAGAATAAAACCTCCCAATAAAGTGCTATCTATTGTAGTTTCCAATATAACATTTTTACCAGTTGCTTGTTTAACAATTTTTCTGACGTTATCTTGCAATGCCTCTGAACATGCCTCTGAAACAACAAAAGATGCCCGTATTATACTATTGGTCGTATTATACTGAGTTAAAAACGCCTGAGTTATTAATTTCAAAACATCGCTTCTGCCCTTTTGTACCAACAACTTAAAAAAAGAAATAGTTACTGATTGCACTCTCGATATAAATAAAGAATCTAAAATTTTCAATTTTTTATCTTGAGGTACAATAGGATTGCGTAATACTGCCTGCAAAACGATGTTATCTCTCAATGTCCGTTGTAACAACAACATATCCTCTTTAACCAATTCAATAACATTTTGTTGCTGAGCAAAATCGAACAATGACTTCGCGTATCGAGCGGCAATTTTTAGTTCTGACATGCATTCATGATTTTAAATCTCTCAATAAAATTAATTTAACTTAATTTCCTCAAGCAGTTCTGCAACTAATTTTTCTTGTTTATCCTTATCAGTCAAATAAGTTCCTAAAACTTTTTCTGCAATGTCAATAGACAAACTTGCAACTTGATTTTTCACATCCACCAAGGCTAATATTTTTTGATTTTCTATCTCAATTTTAGCTCTTTCTATTATTTTGTTACTTTCTTCTTGAGCTTTAACTTTAGCTTCCTGCAAAACTTGGTCTTTCAACTGTTTTGCCTCTTTCAGAATTTTATCTCTTTCTAAACGCGCTTGCTTTAGTAAATTTTCATTTTCTGAGGTCAATCGCGCCATCTCTTGTTTAGCTTTTTCTGCTTTCTCTAGCGCATCTTCAATAGAACGCTCGCGTTGCCTTATCGCTATAAGAATAGGTTTCCAAGCAAACTTTCTTAAAACAAAATAAAGTATAACTAATGCTAAAGTTGTCCAAAATACTAATCCTATCGCAGGAGTAATTAAATCCATAATGGCAGTTTTGATAATAACGATTAATTTTAAATCAAACCATAGTGCATTAAAACCAATCGTTTACAATACACTATGGTAAACCTTGCTAATAGGTTTTTATTTACCTAATAAAGCAACCACTACTGCAAACAATGCAACACCCTCTATTAGAGCTGCTGCAATAATCATTGCTGTTTGAATTTTTGAAGCGGCCTCTGGTTGGCGAGCAATGCCTTCCATTGCTGAACCTCCTACTTTACCGATTCCGAATCCGGCTCCAATTACGGCTAAACCGGCTCCAATTGCTGCGATACTTCCTGTCATGATGAGATTATTGATTAATTGTGAATATATAAACTTAAAAATTAATGATGATGCTCTTCTACTGCCTGACCAATGAATAACGAAGTCAACATAGTAAATATGAATGCTTGTAAAAACGCTACTAATAGTTCTAAAACATCCATAAATAAAACAAATGCAATAGAAACAGG
>CANJWF010000214.1 GCA_947478315.1 Sphingobacteriaceae bacterium
CCCCAAAACCCCAAAACCCCTTAGGATATATATATAAATTGTTGTAGAAATGGAATGAATCAGAAAAGAGTGCAGCATGGGGTGGCAGTAGCTGTAGTGGTTCCACCTTATTTACCTGATCTGTAGGCGGCAGATGTGGTGTCTGGGAACGCGCACAATTTGAATGTAACCTAAATGCGTTAGTTATTTTAATCTTACCATTTCAGTTTGGAATGACTGAAGGACGAAGGCATCAAACTTGTCAATGCAGTGAGTCTTGCTGTAGTTGAAGACTGGGTTGCATTCGTTGCCCTTAATTTCATCGGTAGCGTAAATAACAGGGTCGAATCTGAAATTGTATGTCACAAACAGCTGTTAGTTAAGATCGGTCGGAACGTTTTTAGCTGAGGTAACCTCAACTCTAAACCACATCCTTTTGCCTATCAGTTGATTCGGGTTCTAGACGTTCATGTCAGCTGGAGGGTTGCCTTCACCAGTTTCATCGCACTGTCTCACTCTGATCTTAAGTGAACCAACAGGGCGGGGACCGAAAGCTCCGACTAGGTCTCTATCAAGATCAATCACTTAGTTCATGAGAAGACTAGCGAGAGGAACCTAGTATTGACCAACAAGGTAAGGATCTGGTGGGTCGTAGAAGTTGTCTCTTTCTCTATCAGATGTCGCTGCACCTGCACCGTCATCAAAATACTTGTTGAACTGGCTTCGGATCATGTCGATTCTGTTCAAGAATTTATCCATACCCCACTAATAGTGGTACTTCTCCTCGTTGTTGTCAACCAAGACCCAGAGCTCAGTTCTTTCATCGTATGGGTTGCTAGTGATCGACTTGTTCTTCTCCATTTTGATGGTGAAAGTGATGGGGCGTTTCGCATTCTTCGCAATTGCATTTGCTTCCGCCACTAAGGGGAATAATTTGCCGAGGTCCTGGTTCAAAATATTTCTGAACGCTTGCTTAGACTTAATGATAGCAATTTGCTACTCGGTGCTCATTTAATTCTAAACTACCTGAGCTTGGTTGTTCTGTTATGCTTGCTGCATAAACATTCCCAATTAAGCTTTCGCCTAGTCAATCGAGGCCTAGTTAGGTGCAACATTAGGCTAAACAACCTGTTGCTAGTTAGGCTGAACCTGCTGGTTGGGAGCTACGACTGGGTTGTTAACAACAGCAGCGGCAGCTACGCCACCCGCAGTAAGGATAGCCATTTTCGCATCGTACTCTGCTTTCATCTTGGCCATAGCGTCTGCCTAAGCCTTTCGTTCAGCCTCCATCTGTTAGTTCAAAGCCGCGAGCTTGGCATTCATTTCCTTCTCACTAGCAGCCTTCTCCGCAGCCCTTTAAGCAGCACCGTTCTTGTCTGCGAAATCCATTTTTTCATTTGAAGCAAACTCTGCAGTCACTATTACTTCTGTGTTGGGCTAAACTGCAGACTTATCGTGTCTAAAAACATAGCATGAGTTGAAACCGAAAACGATTCTGTCGTTGGGGCACAATTTACGAGGGTTCTTATCCTTTAAGGGTTGGCCGTTAACACAGACGTACGGAACTGATGCGTCACTTAAGGCTCTTATGGTTGTCACACCAGTCTATTGGTTGAACTCCAGAGCAGCGTGCTGTTCTTAGATGCCAGTGCCGCTGAGGACGACTGTTGGGTTTTAAGTTTGGTCAGCCATGTTTGGTTTTCCGACGGTTGCGGGGTTTTTAACGGAAAGGTCGACAAAATTTTTGCGATCAAGCATGATGTCATCATTCAAATTCAGGAGTTGAGGACCACCAGAATTTCTAGCGTTAAGCTCGGCTAGTTCTGCAGCGTCTTCTTTCGCCTCTTCTTCTTCAGCTTCCTTCAACTTTTATTCCCAGGTTTTGTTAAGCTCGTCCATTTTTTTTTGGTTGGCATCGATGTCTGCCATCGCAGCTGCAAGTTTAGCTGCAGCCTCAGGATCGCCACCAGCACCGGTGCCCATACCTCCTTTAGCAAGATCTTCTTTAAGTCTAGCGTTTTCAGCTTGAAGCTCACGAATAAGTTTATCTGAAGCTGATTCGTTGATTGTTGGCTTATTCTTAATTTTCTTTGCTCTATCTGCGTATTTTAGCGTGTTGAGAGTTTCCTCGTAGTAAGGGTGTCCAGGTCTGATGGCACAGACCATGATGGTTGAGGAGTTACCACCTAGCGCTTATTAGAGCATGCGAGTCAAGGTACTGTCACGATAAGGGATGTGGGATCCTGGCTTGGTTTTTCCAGTTGAGATGTCAGCTAGTGCACTGATGACGTTGCCTAGAGCTGTGAGGGACATGTTAATCGCATTACCTTCTTTCAAACGGTCACCTTCGGTTTGCGCTTGATTTTGCTTTTCAGAGCCGGCAAGATCGACCAGGTTGAGAATACTTGTGGTCTTGCTTTCCTTACCGCCTGACTTAGTGACTTTAACCATTTCAATTGTGACAATAGTGTGAGCTCTTGAGGAGGTTGCGTTCATGGCAGTTGACGCGATCGATCTGTTTTTGTCACCCATTGACATATACTTGTTGATCTGTTCATAATTTTGCACCGGTTCCTTTCGGGCGCCGTCTACCCAGATCAAATCTTTGGTCTGCTTAACTTCGAGGTTGCCTGCGCGTTTAGCAGGCTCAACAAGAAGATCATTAATCTTTTCCATGTAGATTTCCACCATCTGGAACGTGATCTGGAAGGACAGACTAGCGTCTGTGTTTGCAGTAACTCTTTGGAAAATCTTTTCGGCAGCCATCGGAACGATGCCCTTATTAGCTCCGTAACCAAAAAAGGAGTAGGACTTTCCTGAACCGGTCTGACCATAAGCAAACGCGCAAGAGTTGATACCTTTCCACATGTTCTCTAGAATGCCTGTGCCTAGCAGTTCCCAGACTTTGTTTTGATCTGTGTAATTTGAGCCAGGATCCGGGACAGAATATCCCGATGCGTCGTTGGTGAA
The DNA here is from genome assembly GCA_947478315.1 of Sphingobacteriaceae bacterium. GTDB lineage: Bacteria > Bacteroidota > Bacteroidia > Sphingobacteriales > Sphingobacteriaceae > CANJWF01. The sequence continues at coordinate 2,950 of CANJWF010000214.1, forward strand.
TCCATCGTGACTCCAGAAGGCATGATCGAACGAAAATTCACGGTCTGGTTTCTAGCTAACAATGTCCACTACAGAAACTTTAACATCAGTCTAAAAGTATGTGTGAATAAAAGTTGGGTTACCATTTTGATGCAGCAGGTCTGATCTGGCTCTTTGATAAATGGTCGCACTCTGATTGCGATCTTAACGGCTTCTCCACTCATTTACTCTAAATTAGATATAAGAATTAATTTAAATCTACAATTTTAAA
>CANJWF010000215.1 GCA_947478315.1 Sphingobacteriaceae bacterium
ACTATCATCAGGTATATTTTGCGATTTTTTTTCTACTATATCGGCTGATAAAATTTTACTTTCTAAAGGAAAATCAATTGGAGCTATAATTTGCTCATGATGGGTTTCTTCCCAATTTACCCTGTCTATATCAACAATAGGATTGTCTAAATTTTGGATATCGTTGAATGATGTCTTTTTGCGTTCAGGCAACCTAAAATCTATGTTGTAAGCAATCACCAGGGTAGTGAGTCCTAAAAATATCAACATAAAGGCTACTCCGAACATGCCTATTTGAGCAAGCAATAATCTGTTAATCCAAAAACCTATTTTTCCTTCTAAAAAATGAGGAGTGTCTGACGAAAATGAATGTATAAAACCTGTTAAAATGGCAAGATAGAGTAGTAAAAAGAACGAATAGCCCAAAAGTTTGTGGGTAGGTATCCAACTAATTTTCAATAATAATCTACACCCTTCTATGAAAGAGATTATCATAAAAATAAACGAAGCAACGCCAAACCATTCGAATATAAATTGATGTGATAACAAAGCGCCGAATTTACCCAACCAATTATCAACAACGGGAGTAAGACCTTGTTCTAACAATTCTTGTTTGGTTTTAAAAAGATTAGACCATCCTCCATTAGCTGCTCCAACATAACTTTGGTCTTCTTGCCAAGTAAATAAATAGGATGTGAATGCAACAAAAAAACAAACAGAGAGTAGCAGCAAAAAAAGTCCTACTATTTTAACTAATCTACCATCTCCTAAATTAAATTTTGGAAAAAATTCTTGCTTAATTTTTTCTTTCTTGAGGTGAGGCTCTGTTTGAACTTTACTTGAACGCTTGGGTTCGTTATCGATTTTTATGTTATTAGTTTGCCTAAACTGATTCACGTAATGATTGAATTTATCTACTTTTAATTAGCTTTTGAAAGATAACACAGACAGCAAAGTTACGTTTATTAGAAACGTATAAAAAGCAATACTAATAATAAGATAACTATCAGTAGTAAAAAAAAACAAGCATATCCGTAATAGTCACGAAAAGAGGCAATAAAGTATCCGATACGTTGTATGTTATTCTGAAAAATAACTGTTAATTTATTTTTTAAATGTGATAAAATTATCAACCTGCCAACTTCTTTATTCAGTACTAGTTTATGCTCAATGGTCTTCATGCGTGCTTCGCAGTCTTTAGGCTCACTTTTTATAGATTTTTGACTCGTCAAAAAAGATTGAGTGATTTCATTGAGCTTATCTACTTTGTAACTAAAATCGGCTTTTAATCCGTTTCTTATAACATTGAGGTTATCTAAAGTGATATTGATATCATTCGGTATGACCTCGAACAACACTTCTTTTAAACGCTTTGCCAATGTTGGAGATTTGCCATTGGTGGAGATGGCAATTTTTAAATTGCCTTTTTGAACTATTGATGCTAAATAAAAGTCACATAGTTCGGGTTTGTCTGCTGTATTCACTAAAATACCTCTTGTATTGGCATCTTTTTTAATTTGTTCGCTTAACACCATGTTGTTAACAGCGGTAATTACGATGTCGATATTTGATAAATCATCGATTTGATAACTTCGTTGGTGTAAATGTATGGTAGATACTTGTTGAACTCTTTGCAATAGTTCATCTGCAATTTGCTCGGCAACGATGGTAATATGAGTTTGAGGAGCATTGTGTAAAACGGCATTTAATTTTTCTATGGCAACATTTCTTCCGCCTACAATTAGCAATTTTAATTGCTCTAATTTCAAAAAAACGGGGAAAAGATTATTTTCCCCGCTATATATTTGATTTTTTGCTAATTTTTTATCCATGTTCTCAAGAGATAATCTCCCAATGGTTCTTTAGGTTTTCTATCTTTAGAAAAAGCATTAAACATTTGATCTAACTCCTTGAGGATGGCTACTTCGTCTAAATTTTCCTTATATTTTGTATTCAAACGCTCTCCTAAATTGTCACCTGCTATATGTAAATTGTATTTCCCATACGCGGTACCTATTAATCCTATTTCGGCCAAATAGGGTCTAGCACAACCATTAGGGCATCCCGTCATTCGAATAGAAATATTTTCACCTAACAAGTTATATTTTTCTAACAAAGGTTCTATTTTCGAAATCAGTGTCGGTAAATAACGTTGTCCTTCTGCCAAAGCTAAAGGACATGTATTTAAAGCCACGCAAGCAACCGAATTTAAGCGAATCAGATATTGATTATCAGTATGTTTATCTAAGCCATATTGTGCTAATAATTTTTCAACTAGTGGCTTGTCTTTCGATTCAATATCAGATAAAATAACATTCTGATTACATGTAAACCGGAATGTTACCTTATCCGTTTTAGCTATTTCATACAATGCTGTCTTCAATGCCACTTGTTCTATATCGCGTACCAAACCACTTTCAACGAAAACGGTATAATGCCAAAGTCCTGCTTGATTTTGAATCCAACCGTATTGATCTCCTCGTTCGGTAAACGTATAGCTTTTTGCTGCTGCTAATGAAAAACCTATACGTTTTTCTAATTCTTTCTTGAACGCATCTACACCCATTTTATCGACTGTATATTTCAGCCGAGATAGTTTTCTATCTTCACGATTTCCAAAATCACGTTGCACTGTTAAAATTTCGTACACAGTTTTAAGTGTTTTTTCTTCGGTATCGCAAAACCCAATAATAGTACCCCTACGAGGATAGGTATTGGGATTACCGTGCGTGGTAGCCAATCCTCCTCCGACTGATATATTAAAACCTTTTAACTGTTGATTTTCGACGATAGCAATTAACCCAATATCGTTAGCAAAAACATCGGCATCGTTATTGGGTGGAATAGCAATGGCTATTTTAAATTTACGTGGTAGATACCTATCTTCATACAACGGATCTTCTTCTACTTTATCGGCAATTTTTTCGTCATCGAGCCAAATTTCATAATAGGCACGAGTTTTAGGTTTTAGCAATTCACTAATTTTATCGGCATAAGCGTGTACTTGAGCATGCAACCCAGATGTCGCTGGATTTGCATTGCAAACTACATTTCGGTTCACATCTCCACAAGTTGCAATAGAATCTAACTTAGCTAAGTTAAAGGCTTGTAAAGTAGGTTTTATATGCGATTTAACAACCCCATGCAACTGAACGGTTTGACGAGTGGTAATTTTGATGGTTCCTGTTGAATGTCCGTTTGCGATATCG
>CANJWF010000216.1 GCA_947478315.1 Sphingobacteriaceae bacterium
CAAGTAACGGCAGATGAATACATACGAATGTTGGCACTCAGTCGTATCATGTTACCTAATATAAAAAACATACAGGCATCTTGGCTAACAGTCGGTAAAACTACCGCTCAAATTTGTTTACACGCAGGAGCAAACGATTTCGGTTCAATCATGATTGAAGAAAATGTAGTATCTGCAGCAGGAGCACCTCATAGATTTACGGCACAAGGTATCCAAAATGCCATCAAAGAGGCTGGATTTGAACCTCAATTACGTAACCAGCAGTACGAGTTTAGAGACTTACCTTTACTAATGGAAGAACAGATAATCAAATATTAATTTGATTAAAATTTCAAACACATTGATTTTAAGTTGACAAATTTTACCAAACGATAAATGCTAATCGAAAAGATACAATACTATATCGAAACCATCATATTGGCATCAGAACAAAGTGTTTCGGCTGATGATATTATTAAAACGTTGGAAGCAATAACTGAACAACCTCTTAACATTGATTGTTTTAATCAATATTTACGTAACATTACCCAAAAATATAACGAAAACGAAGACAGCATTCTTGAGTTAAAAAATATCGGAAATGGGTATCAATTTCTAACTAAAAGTGCCTATTATTCGGTTATTAATCAGCTACAATTACAACGTTCCAAAAAGAAATTGAGTCAATCTGCCTTAGAAACGTTAGCAATAATTGCTTACAGACAACCTCTCACTAAACTAGAAATGGAACAAATTAGAGGTGTTAATTGCGATTATGCTGTTCAAAAATTATTAGAGAAAGATTTAATAAGTATTGTGGGAAAATCAGAGGCAGTAGGTCACCCTATTTTATATGGAACCAGCAATTTATTTAGTGATTATTTTGGCATCAATTCTATCGGAGATTTACCTCAACTAAAAGATATTGAACAGGAAGGAAACGTAATAGGAACACAACAAGAATAACTCAAAAAACTGTTCTCAATATAAATAAATATTAACCGGTCTTCTTAGGGTTAGGATACGAATAACTTTTAATCCTAAGAAGACCGATATTTTACAAATGAATTACTTCTCCGTAAGCATCGGCAGCAGCCTCCATAATAGCTTCACTCATGGTAGGGTGTGGATGAACTGATTTAATAATTTCATGACCCGTTGTCTCTAACTTTCTCGCAACAACTACTTCAGCTATCATCTCGGTCACATTGGCTCCGATAAGATGCGCTCCTAAAAATTCTCCGTATTTTGCGTCAAAAATAACTTTTACAAACCCATCGGTCACACCTCCTGCTTTTGCTTTACCTGAAGCAGAAAATGGAAATTTTCCAACTTTGATTTCATAACCTGCCTCTTTAGCTGCTTTTTCAGTATATCCTACAGAAGCAATTTCTGGATTACAATAGGTACAACCTGGTATATTATCATAATTGAGAGGCTCTGGATGCAATCCAGCAATTTTTTCAACACAAATAATTCCCTCTGCAGATGCAACATGTGCTAATGCTTGTCCTTTAACAATATCTCCTATCGCATATATACCGGGAATATTAGTTCGGTAATATTCATCTACCACTACCCTGCCTTGTTCTATTTTTACACCTACTTCTTCTAAACCCATATTTTCGATATTAGGAGTAATTCCTACTGCCGACAAGACAACATCTGATTCAATAACCTGCATACCAGCACTTGTTTTAACATGTACCTTACAAGTCGCTCCAGCAGTATCTACTTTTTCGACTGAAGCATTATTCATAATGTGAATACCCGCTTTCTTAAAACTACGTGCCAATTGTTTAGATACATCCTCGTCCTCAACAGGTACTATACAATCTTGAAATTCAACAATGGTTACTTTTGTGCCAATTGTATTGTAGAAATAAGCAAATTCAACACCTATTGCTCCTGAACCAACTATCACCATAGAATGAGGTTGTTTTGCTAAACTCATCGCTTGACGATAACCTATAATTTTGATTCCGTCTTGTTGCAAATTAGGCAATTCTCGTGAACGAGCTCCTGTTGCCAAAACAATGTTTGTGGCGGATAATTCTCTCACAGTCGCATCGTCTGCTTTAACTTCTATTTTATTATTACCCTTGATGGTGGCGAAACCTTTAATAATCTCTACCTTGTTTTTATTTAACAAAAACTGTACACCTTTATTCATACCTTCTGCAACAGACCTACTTCTTTTAATAATAGTATCAAAATTAGGTTTAGAATCTGCAACTTCGATACCATACTCTTGGGCATGTTTTACATAATCAAGCACTTGTGCACTTTTTAAAAGTGCTTTAGTAGGGATGCACCCCCAATTTAGACAAACTCCCCCTAGTGATTCTTTCTCAATAATTGCGGTTTTTAACCCTAATTGAGCCGCTCTAATAGCAGTCACATACCCTCCTGGACCACTACCTATAACTATAATATCGTAATTCATGTTTTATGGATTGGTTGCTAATTAACAATGAGCCCAAAGTTAATAAAAAACATGTTGCCAATCATCGACTGAAGTATTTTAGCAGGAAAGGGCTCAGAGAGATGTCATGAACTCAATATTCATAACATCTCTCTGAATCTAACAAAGACAAGCTCTCTTAATTAGCGAGCGTACCCGGATGAAAGAATTTAGTAGCCATATACTTATTCTCCCCCTCCAACTTCAAAAACAACAAATAGAAACCTGCTCCCAACTGCCCGAAATTAACCGTATCATCCAAAATCCTAACACCTGAATAACGATGACTACCATAATAACGACCCTGCAAATCATACATCAAAATCTCCATATTCTGCACCAAGGGCTTATCCATATTATTCACACTATAAAACACATTGAAATCCCCTGAGCTGTAATCGGTACTCTGTGATAAATAGCCCGCAAAAATACGAGAAGAGCCCTTACCCTGACCACTACTACTCTGCTGCAACGAACTTGCCAAACTCTCTATCTGAACTACCTGCGATACATCATACACACACTCATCAGACACTCCCAAATTTGCATTCGCATAATACCACGTACCCGACATCGTAACAGTATGAACGCCACTCACCGGAAATGTAAAACTCGCAACACGATACTTATTATTACTGCCTACATCTGGCTTAGAGGAGGTCCGAGTACACACTCCATCGACATACCACGACAAACGATCTGGACTACTGCCACTCACCTCTATCGCTACCAACTCATC
>CANJWF010000217.1 GCA_947478315.1 Sphingobacteriaceae bacterium
TCTACTACGCATCATGTTTTGAGAAGAAAATTATATATAGAGAGCTATGGTTGCCAAATGAATTTTTCGGATAGCGAAATTGTTGCTTCTATTATGATAGATATGGGCTTCGAAACCGTAGGCGACTATCAACAAGCGGATGTGATATTTGTGAATACGTGTTCTATTAGAGAAAATGCAGAACAGCGGGTTAGAAATCGATTGAAAGATTTTGCAGTAGTTAAGCGTACCAAAAAAGGGTTGATAGTGGGGGTGTTGGGCTGTATGGCAGAACGCTTAAAAACTAAATTTTTGGAAGAGGAACAGTTGGTCGATTTAGTAATAGGACCAGATGCTTATAGAGATTTACCTAAGTTGATTGCGGAAGTTGATGAAGGGGGTAAATCTATTAATGTGCTTTTGTCGAGAGAGGAAACTTATGCAGATATTAATCCTGTTCGCTTAAATTCTAATGGGGTTACTGCTTTTATTTCTATTATGAGGGGTTGTAACAATATGTGTTCCTTTTGCGTGGTGCCTTTTACGCGAGGTAGAGAACGTAGTAGAGACTCTTTTTCTATTGTTGAGGAAGCAACCCTTTTATTTAACCAAGGTTATAGAGAAGTAACGTTGCTTGGACAAAATGTAGATTCTTACCACTGGGAGAGCGAAAATGGTGAAATTATCAATTTTGCCACCTTATTAACGATGGTTGCACAGGTGAATCCTTTGTTGCGAGTTCGATTTTCTACTTCTCATCCCAAAGATATTACAGACGAGTTGTTACACACGATGGCTCGTTATTACAATATATGTAAATATATTCACTTGCCTGTTCAGTCGGGTAGTTCTCGAATTTTAGATTTGATGAACCGTACCTATGATCGTGATTGGTACATCGATAGGGTAGATGCTATTAGAAAAATTTTGCCCGAATGTGCCATATCTACAGATGTAATAGCGGGTTTTTGTACAGAAACAGAATTCGACCATCAAGAAACCTTATCGATGATGGATTATGTGCAGTATGATTTTGCCTATATGTTTATGTACTCTGAACGCCCAGGTACACCAGCCGCCAAAAAAATGGCAGATGATGTAGAGGAAGATGTTAAAAAACGTCGTTTAAATGAAATTATTACCAAACAACACGCATATAGTCATCTGCGTTTGCAACAACAGGTAGGCAAAGTGGTAAATGTGTTAATTGAAGGATATTCAAGAAAATCTAATCAAGATTATTCTGGCAGAACCGACCAAAATGCGGTAGTAGTGTTTCCTGTTTCAGAAGCCTATCAAGTTGGTGATTATGTGCAAGTTACTGTCAATCGTTGTACGCAAGCCACCTTGATAGGCAACATCGTAGATATTTAACTGACAAAAATCAGTTATTTTAATTACTTATGTTACTTATTGGTTACTTTTGGGATGGTGTACATGCTCAATTAGATTTAAGGATATGCAACAGTTGCCACATATAGCTTGTGAACATTGTCAGTCTCTTCAATTATCGTTTATGAAGGATTGTAGCGCAGATAATTTTGTGTCGCTTAATGAGCATAAACACTGTAAAGTATTTAAAAAAGGTCAAGATTTATTTCATGAAGACGGACGTCCTACTGGTTTATACTGCATCAACAGTGGAAAAGTAAAATTATATAAAACGGGTAATGAGGGTAAGTCACAAATATTAGATATTCTGAGTGAGGGTGCTTTTTTAGGTTATCGGGCATTAATTGCAGAAGAAATGTATCATCACTCTGCTACCGCATTAGAAGATACTTCTGTCTGTTTCATTCCTAAAAATGTATTTCTTCAAATTTTAGAAAGTAATCCAATGTTTGCTAAGCAATTGTTGAAATCTCTTTGTCATGATTTTGGTATTGCAGAAGATAGGCTCAAAAATATGGCGCAAAAATCAGTATCTGAAAGGTTAGCAGAAACTTTGTTGTTATTGGCTCATTCGTTTAAGAAACAATACGATGAAAGTGCTTCTATTTTGATTGACGTATCTCTGCCCCGTGAAGATATTGCTAACTTAGTTGGTACTGCTACCGAAACAGTTATTCGTTTATTGTCTGATTTTAAAGATAAGGGAGTGGTGTTGTTTGAGAAGAAGAAAATTAAAATTGTTGATTTACCCAAATTAAAGAAGTTGGCGGGAGAAATTACTTACGATACTTGGTAAAGTATTAATTATAAATTTAACTTTGCATCTGCCTTGGTAGGCGCTGATGCTAAAGTCGCAACATGAATAGCCTATTTGTTATTTTTATTCAATATTCCATAAAAATTCTCTCACGTTTACCACTTTCGGTACTTTACATTCTTTCCGATTTTTTGTATTTCATTTTATTCTATGTTGTTAAATACCGTAGGTCGGTTACTGCGGGTAATTTGAGCAAATCGTTTCCCGATAAAAGTGCGGTCGAATTATTGGAAATAGAAAAAAAATATTATCATTTCATGACCGATTTGATGATTGAGGTTATTAAGGGCTTCACAATTTCAAAAAAAGAATTGCAAAGAAGATTCAAAATTAAAAATCCTGAATTATTACAACAGTATTTGGATTCAGGTAAAAGTGTGCTGATATATGCTTCTCATTATGGAAATTGGGAATGGTCGGTGCAAATAGTTCCTGCTATCTTGTTGGATGTTGGTTCTTATTCTTTATGGTCAGTTTATAAACCACAAAGCAATAAATATTTTGAAAATTTAATTAATCGAGTAAGAGCTAGGTTTGGGGGCAATATGGTAGCCATGAAAGCTGTTCCTAAAAAATTACTTCAATTACAAAAAGTACCTTATGCGATGGTTTTTGCCTCAGATCAAACACCTGTTGCTGGCGAAACACAGTATTTTACTACTTTTATGAATCAAGAAACAGCGGTTTTTATGGGGGTAGAAAAATTAGCTCAAAAATTTAATAATCCCGTTTTGTATTGGCATGTTAATTGTATTAAAAGAGGATATTATGAAGGAGAATTTATACACTTATTTGAAAATCCTCGAGAGATAACCACTTATCAAATAACAAATGCTTACAACCAATTGTTAGAAAAATGTATTCGACAGCAACCTGCTTATTGGATGTGGTCGCACAAAAGATGGAAGTTTAAAAAAGAAAATATTCCTAGAATGAACAACAATGAACAACAATGAACAACAATGAACAACAATGAACAACAA
>CANJWF010000218.1 GCA_947478315.1 Sphingobacteriaceae bacterium
ATCGGGAGGTGCAAGAATTATTACTTATGTTCATATTGTAGAAAGTACGGTATATCTGCTTTTTATTTTTGATAAATCAGAGCGAGAAAATATTTCGGATACTGATTTAACGGAGTTGGTTGGGATGATTTAATCATCAATTTTCAATTGAGCATCTATCGGTTAGATGTTTCGTTGTATTAGTTCGATTTTTACAATTTCAAAAAAAGACCTCTCTGATGAAAATTAGAGAGGTCTTTTCTTTTTACTAAAGTTTGGGTTACTTTTGTATTCTCATGGAAGTTAAGAATCGTATAGAGGCTTTTAAAAATAAAGGCAAAAATATAGAGGCAGAGATGTCATTTTTTGAACATATTGATGTTTTACGTTGGCATTTAATACGATCGGCTATTGCTATTATCGTTTTTGCTGTGTTGGCATTTGTTTATTACGATGTGTTGTTTGATGGTATTATTATGGCTCCCAAAAAATCGGATTTTTGGACCTATCGTATGTTATGCGATTTGGCCACTCGTTTTCATTGGGGTGATGGTTTTTGTGTTAAAACAATTCCTTTTACCATTATCAATACACAAATGGCAGGGCAGTTTACTTTACAAATGAACTCTGCGTTGCTTTCGGGGGTGGTGTTGGGGGTGCCTTATATGCTTTGGGAATTATGGCGTTTTATTAAACCTGGGTTACATCTTAAAGAGCAAAAATCGGCAAGTGGTTTTGTGTTGTATGCTTCTATTCTTTTTGCATTGGGTGTTTTATTTGGTTATTTCGTTATTACCCCGCTTTCTATTAATTTTTTGGCTAACTATCAGGTAAGTGTTGAAATTCAAAATCAGATTACGATAGATTCGTATTTATCTACGGTTGCCACTTTAACATTGGGCTCTGGAATTGTTTTTGAGCTTCCTATGGTAGTGTATGTATTGTCGAAGATGGGGATGATGACGCCTCAGTTTATGCGCAAATACCGTAGGTATGCGATTGTTATTAACATGATTATTGCAGCTATTGTGACACCTACTCCAGATATTTTGACGATGCTGACGGTTTGTTTTCCGCTGTTGTTGCTTTATGAGATTAGTATTTTGATTTCTGCTCGGGTACGGAGACGAATGAACAATGTATAGTGATGGTTCTTTCGTGTAGTTGTGATGTGAATTTTAAATAGTATTTAATCTTTGATGATGCGATGTAAAAAAGGAGCAAGTATTCCCAATACGATGCCCGCGAAAATGCTTGTGATGGCTAAAAAATAAAATAGTTCTACTTTTTGTAGGTGATGGTGTAATAGATTTTCTAATATGCCTGCAAAATAGTTTCCCATAGCGATGGAAATAAACCATAATCCCATCATGACAGATGTTATTTTCTTAGGGGCTAACTTACTAACCATTGATAAACCGATTGGAGAAAGGCATAATTCGGCTACGGTGTGAATGGTATATACACTAACGAGCCATAATGGACTTACAAGAGGCGTATCTATAGACGTGTTTTTTGCTATTTGCATGATGATGAAACCCAGCCCTAGTAGGATTAATCCGAATGAAAATTTTATAGGAATACTTGGATTTTTATTTCGATGTGTTAACCATATCCATAAACTGGAAATAATAGGTGCTAATGCGATAATGCCTATAGCATTAATTGCTTGAAACCAAGAGGCTGGTATTTCCCAATTCCCTATTAGTCTGTTAGTATGCTGTTGGGCAAATAGATTAAAAGTACCCCCTGCTTGCTCGAATCCTGCCCAAAATACCATGTTAAATAGCATGAGGAGGAGGATGACACCTGATTTTTTCCATTCTGCCATTCCGTTTGTGTTTTTAAAAATCAGATAGGCTACAGCGAACACGCCAATGGGAATAAGGATGCTTAATGTGTAGTGTTGGATGGTGATGGATAGGTGGTTTACGGACCATAGAACTCCCCATACGAATGCGATACTACTAACGGTGAATAGCATTACCCGTGTCCAACTTGTAATATGACGGTTTGTGTACGATAGTGTTGATGCTGGTATATTGGCTGAAAGTTCACTGTTTTCTACGTATTTCTCTTGCGTTATAAACCATATTACACCTACTATCATTCCAATTCCTGCACAAGAGAATCCCCAAGACCAACCGAATTGTGAAGCGATATAGCCACAGATGAGAGGTGCTATAAAAGCACCTAAGTTTATGCCCATGTAAAAAATGGTAAAAGCCGCATCTTTTCTAGCATCATCATCGGGGTAGAGTTTTCCGACTAATGTTGAAATATTGGGTTTGAAAAAACCATTACCTAGTATAATGATACCCAGACCGCTATTAAAAATAAACTGTCGGTATGTTGTGGGCATAGTTTGTGATAGGGCTAATGTGAATTGCCCTAATGCCATGAGTATGCCACCTATGTAAATTGCTTGTCGTTGTCCTAGTATTTTATCGGCTAAAATGCCTCCGATGATAGGTGTTAGATACACTAATCCCGAGAAGATGGCATAAATTTCGAGTGCTTGGCTTCTGTTTAGTTGAAATCCGCCTGCTGTTAAACTGGCAGTTAAATAGAGTACCAACAATGCTCGCATACCGTAGTAATTGAATCTTTCCCACATTTCTGTTGCGAAAAGTACGTATAGCCCTTTGGGGTGTTTTTGCTGTGCCATATTTGATGAATGATAGGGTAAACTTTGTTAAAGTTGAGAATTTTGACAAAGTAGAAACGGTTAAATTTAATAGTTTACCTTATTTTTGCGGTAGATTTAGTTAAAATTATTAATCGTTATGGCTACAGCTGTCGTTGCTGCTCCTTTGACTTTTACAGAAGGAGCAATTAAAGAACTTAAAAAACTAATGGAACAGCAGGAGCTGTCTGAAAATTTTGGACTCCGGGTAGGTGTTGAGGGAGGCGGATGTGCTGGAATGAATTATGTATTAGGGTTTGACCAAAGAAAGGAAGGAGACCAGGAATATATGATTCAAGATATAAGGGTTTTTATGAATAAGGCTCATGGATTGTATTTGGTGGGCATGGAAGTTGATTTCCAAGATGGATTAAATGCTCGGGGGTTTACGTTTAATAATCCGAATGCATCAAGCACTTGCGGTTGTGGTACGTCGTTTTCGGTGTGATGGTATTATGTCCTACGATAAGGCTGGATAAGTGTGTTAGGTTGTGGATGG
>CANJWF010000219.1 GCA_947478315.1 Sphingobacteriaceae bacterium
AGTAATAAATTTATATACAAACGGCATCACTGGAGAATTGAATACTTTTCCTTTAGGTGCAACCACAACCATGACTTCTTCTCCTTTAATGAATGGTTTCGCAGAGCCATTTAAAGTTAATGTAGACGTACCTCCTCCTGACAAATTATAATAATTATAGGTTTTAATACGAGCTCCCGTAAATGCTCCGAATATTCTAATATTACTTTCATTAAGACCTAAACTTGCCAACAAACCATCAAACGTTATGCGTATATCTGCTAAAGGTGAGGCTTGTATTCCACCAACAGCGGCTATTGCAGGTTGAAGTAATGTAGCTGAAACTTGCAATGAATTATTCATCATTGCGTATAATGCGGTGGGAGAAGTATTGTTGGTACCTACTATAATATCTAATGATTGATCATTATTAACATCTGCCAAAGACAATCCTTGATTCTTAGTAGATGTTGAGTATAAAATAGCGGAACTAAACGCAACAGTTCCTGTTACCGTGTTAACATTTGGAATAAAATGAATATTATCACTATCTAAATCGTTAACACAAACAATATCTAACAACCCATCTCCATTCATGTCTCCTAATGCCAATCCCGTTAATTGCTGCCCTGCGATGATATCTGTATATACCATGAACCTAGTATTGGTTGCACCATTACTACTCCAAACACGAATACTATTGCTATTCGTTCCCTTAGAAGCAATAACAATATCTTCAATACCATCTTTATCTAAATCACCAACAACCATGCGATTGGTATTCGCAAAATTGGTTGTTATAGTCATCGCCGAAACAAAATAACCATCGCCTTTTCCTTTCATAATTTCAACGACACCTGATGCGTATGCAATTACTATGTCTAATTTACCATCGGTATTGTAGTCTATCATTTGAACAGCCACAGGGGTAGTTGACGATAGCGTAATTACATTAGATAAAGTAGCAAAACTACTGCCCTCATTCCTAAGCACTGCGAATTTATTCGCTAGATAATCAACAGCGATTATATCTAATCGACCGTCGCCATTCACATCTCCTATCGTTAACTGATTCAAACCTACACCAGCACCTTGATAATTTTCTATTCCTGATAAAACACCTGCATTATTGCGTATTACCCTAACGGTACTACTTACGCCATCATTAACTGCTACTATAATATCTGCATCTCCATCTCCATCCATATCAGCTATTTTTATACTGTTAATGGTTATGGACAAATTAATTTGATTTGTCGAAGAAAGGAATGAACCAGAACCATCGGCAACATTTTTCAAGACTTGGAGAGTACCCGAAGTATTCCCAACAACAACATCCATTGCACCATCGGCATCTATATTTGCCGTTGCAACCGCAACAATGTTGCTCATGCTATTCACATCTATTACTTGAGAAGCAAAACGACCCGATGATACTCCTACTCCTATTGTAAATTTGTAAACAAAAGGTACTACAGGATTTAAACCTACACGTCCATTGGCTGCAACGGTAATCATAACGTCCTCCCCTACATTAAGACTGTTACTTATAGGACTTAATGTAAATGTGGTGGTTCCTGACCCTGCCAAACTATAATAACTAGTAATAGGTGTTTTTATCCCTGTATAAGAGCCATACAAAGCAATGTTGGATGCATTAATGGTTCCTGTTAACACCCCTGTTAACGGAATATTGATAATAGTTGAAGTATTCACTCGATTCAACCCTATGGCAGGATTCAATGCCGTAGCACTAACTGTAATTGCATTGTTCAATAACAAAATTAGATTTTGTCCAATTTTACCTGTTCCGACGAGTATATCTAACATACCCTCTCCTGTTTGATCGGCAACAACCAATGCTCCAACATACTCTCCTGCTGTGTAGTAATTAGTGGACCATGATAATGTTCCTGCTACATTAGTAACATTTCTAATCACCGCAACATTAGAACTAGCCATATTGCTAGAAGTAACAATATCGAGGTCATTATCCCCATCTATATCAGCTACAGCAATTTGAGCTATGTTAGGTATAGCTTGCGTGGATGTTATAGTAAAGCCTAAAGTATTAGTTGCATTATTGAGTAATAGTACTAATTGGCTAGCACCTGAATCATTGCCCACCAAAATGTCTTCATATCCATCGGCATTGATATCTGTTAATAGCAGTGCCGTTACGGTAGATAATCCACTTGTTACTTGTACACTAGATGTGAAACTACCATCTCCAAAACCTCTTATTGCAATAAGATTAGCTCCCGTATTCTGAATAGCGATAACTACATCCATATTGCCATCTTTATCTAAATCTGCTATGGCAACATTTGCCATATTGACAGAGATAGACGCTATTGTAGATATATTGAAGTTGACAACATTAGTCTGATTGTTCGTGAACAGGTACACTGAACTGTCACCTTGTTTAACGGCAATCATATCCAACCAACCATCTTTATTGATATCTCCTGTGGCTAGCGTTATGCTAGAGGTGGTGCCTGTCAAAGTGAAATATTTAACGGGAGCACTAAACTGCTTAGTAATGACGGCAATGTTATTTGAGGGAGATTTTAAACCTACAGCAAAATCAACAAACCCATCTGAATCAAAATCTCCTGTAGTGATATTCTGTACAAGAGCTCCTAAATGTATGGTCGATGACAATGTGTATGTGCCTGTTCCAACATTATTTATCAATAAATGTAAATTTCCGTTTTGATCGGCAACAACGACGTCCAAATAATTATCGTGGTTAACATCTACGGTTGCGATGGCATTAACCGATTGAGTTATATGGGTATCCGCAGGCTGTACTGCAAAAACACCATTAGCAGGAATAGAACCTACCGTAAATTTGTAAGTAAACGGAATTGCTGGACTTGCTCCTACGAATTTATTTGGAGCTACTGTAATGAGTACTTGCTCTCCATAAATGAATTTATTGGAAGTTGCAGTCAAATTAAGCACCAACGTTGTAGTAGCAAACCCACTCATTGCATAGTAATTGGTAGTAGGTGTTCTTAACCCGCTATACTGACCAAATATTCTTACTTGCGACTCTGCAATAGATAAACCCCCAATGGTACTAAAGAATGGTATTACTATAGTGACATTATTGGTCGCAGTGAATGCAGATTGTGCAGGGTTTAATTTAGCAGCATTCACTTGCAATGTATTGCCCAT
>CANJWF010000220.1 GCA_947478315.1 Sphingobacteriaceae bacterium
CCAAAAGTCAATTGATGTACACTATGGAAGTTTAGCAGAAGCTGTAAGGGGAACCATGTCTGTTCCCCTTGTTTTTAGACCCGTAAAGGTGAACGATAAATATGTTTATGATGGTGGATTGTATAATAATTTTCCTGTAGATGTAATGAAAGATACTTATCACCCTGAATATATTATAGGCGTAAATGTATCTAACAAAATATTTAATGAATATCCCAAAGATAAGGCTGAAAAATTGGTTAATAACCCTTGGCTTTATTTATTTCTATCTAAGTCGGATTTAGATGCGGTCGGTAAAAATGGCACCATTATACAGCCCGATATGAAGGAATATGGAGCTACTGATTTTCAAGCTGTTAAAGATTTAGTACAAGCAGGGTACGATGCCGCAATGGAACAAATTAAGAAAATAAAAGCGGATGTTAAACGCCGTAGTAATATTGATGATTTAAAAATAAAACGAAAATATTTTAATCAAAAAGCAGCACCAGTTGTTTTTAGAAACGTATATGTTACAGGACTTAGTGAAAATAAAAAAGAATATGTTGAAAATTTCTTCAGAAGTCAAAACAAATCGTTAAACGTATCTGATTTAAAAGTACTGTATTATAAATTGATTTCTGATGATGTTTTTGAGAATGTGTATCCTAAAATGGTTTGGGACCATGAGGCACATGTATACGATTTTGAATTAAACGTAAAAGAACAACAAACCGGTAGTGGAGAGGTCGGAATTTTACTTTCTAGCAAGCCAATTAGTGGCTTTTTCTTAGGTGGTCAGTATAACTACATTAATGGAATGTTATATAATGTTTCGGCAAATGGTTATTTCGGAAAATTTTATTCTTCAGCACAAGGTGGAATCAGAATTGATGTGCCTGCTAAGTTTCCTTTCTTTTTTGGGTTCAATACCACTTACAACCATTGGAACTATTATAGTACCTCAAATATTAATTTAGAATCTGAAAAACCCGACTATGTAGACCAAACAGATTTTAGAATTATGGGGCGAGTTGGATTTCCTTGGGGCAAAAATGGAATTACAGAAATTCAAACTGGATACATTTTCAATGAAGATTTATACTCCCCTAATAACACGTTAAAAAGTGATGCTGTATTTGATAAAACTAATTTTGACGGACTTAGTTTCAAATGTTCGTTCGAACACAATACATTAAATAGAAAACAATTAGCTACCAGTGGCAGCTATATCACATTTTCAGGAGCATATTATTCTGGAGATCAACAATATACACCTGGCACTTATTTTGAAAAAACAGATACTAAGTTTTATCAGTCACTAAATAAATTCAACAACGTTAAGATTGGAGCTAGTTGGTATAATGCAAAATTTAGAACTGAGAATTATTTTTCTACTAAAGATTTAGGCAGTATCGGCTATATTATGGAACTTAACTACAGTAACAAACCATTATTCACGACCTATTATGGCACTTTATTAAGTGCGCCAACTTTTAATCCAACACTTCTCAGTAAAACACTTTTTTTAGTAAACTATCGTGCTAACACCTACGGTGCTGTGGGATTGGTGTACAACGTAGTACCTTTTCCTAAGTTTTCTCAAAAAATAGAAAGCCGTATCGAAGCGTATTGGTTTCAGCCTTGGGAAAAATTCGATAAAGGTTCTATTACTGTAGAAGATGATAAGAATAACATTGGCATAACTAAAACAAACACTAAATTTCCTAATCTTCCTGCAGGTTCATTTGCTTTAAGTCAAACTTTATCGTGGATAACAGGCTTTGGTCCATTAAGTTTTACCATAAATTATCAAGATGATATTAAAAATCAATTTAGTATAGCGCTTGGTTTTGGATATTTATTGTATAACAAACGTTCATTAGAATAAACAACTTCACCTCCTCATTTTACAAGAAAATAGCTATTGAGTAGCATTTATTCATGTACAAAGTGATTATTACTCACACATAAATTATTATTTATTAAGTACATAAACGACATGTTTAGTAGAAAAATTTTGATAATAGATGACGAAAAGAAACTGCGTAATCTATTATCGAGAATTATTAGATTAGAAATGAAGTTGTAGAATCTGATGGGTGCACGGATGCAGTTGCGAAACTTAAATCACAAAAATTTGACTTGATAGTGTGCGATGTTAAACTCGTTGATGGTAGCGGAATTGAGTTGACTCAGACAATAAAACAACTATATCCTCAAATTGAAATCATTTTACTTACCGCCTATGGTAACATTGCAGATGGTGTGCAAGCGATAAAAAATGGAGCATTCGATTACTTAATAAAAGGCGATGATAACAATAAAATTTTACCTTTAATTGCTCGTGCATTCGAAAAAATCAATCTTGGTAAAAAGCAGGCAAACATCACTTTACCTATAGAAAAAGAAAATGGTTTCGACGATATCATCGGAAAATCAGTTGTTTTTCAACAAACAATTGCTTTATCAAAAAAAGTAGCCCCTACATCTACTTCAGTTCTTTTAACAGGTGAAACGGGTACGGGGAAAGAGCTTTTTGCACAAGCTATTCATCTAGCTAGCCCACGATGCAAACAGTCTTTCGTTGCTATCAATTGTGCAGCATTTAGTAAGGAGTTATTAGAAAGTGAATTTTTCGGCTATAAAGCTGGTGCATTTACGGGTGCGTTGAAAGAAAAAAAAGGGTTGTTTGAAGAAGCTGATAAGGGCACCCTTTTTTTAGATGAAATCGGAGAAATGGAATTAGGATTGCAAGCCAAATTATTGCGAATTATAGAAACGGGAGAATTGATAAAATTAGGCGACACCAAACCCTTAAAAATAGATGTACGAATTATTGCTGCCACGAACAGAAATTTATTTTTTGAAATTAACGAGGGTCGTTTTCGGTCAGATTTATTTTACAGACTCTCTACATTTGAAATTCGATTACCTGCTTTAAAAGAACGTGTCGAAGATATTCCTCTTCTAGTAAAGTATTATGTTGATAGGTTTTCGCAACAACTCAACATAAAAATAAATCATATTTCTAAAAGTTTCATGGAGTCATTGAGTGAGCATGAGAGGTTGTTTAAATTTCTAAAAAAGAGAATCGGTGTAGGTATTTTTGAGTTGCAAAACTTTAAAATATCTAGATCATGTATCCAACAG
>CANJWF010000221.1 GCA_947478315.1 Sphingobacteriaceae bacterium
GCGATGGATCGTAGAACGCTCTTTTGCTTGGTTTGAAAATCACAGAAGACTAAGCAAAGACTTTGAGTTTCTCGTGCAAACTAGTGAAGCTATGATACTCCTAGCTTCCATAAAAATATTATTGATCAAAATTTAAACAGTCTCTAAGTCTTCCCCTACTTTTTCCCAATGAATCCAAGTTTTATCTGCCCACAATTCATATTCTTGTCGCTCAGCCATTGTTGTTTTTTGTAATTTCGGAAACCATCCCAAAGGCATTGCACCTTGCTGATGTGTATCTGTTTCGACATAAATATGAGTATCATCAAACCAAATTCGTGTTGCTTGCATGATGCTAATGATTAAAATATTCTTCCCATTTTTGAACAATCAGTTCTTGGTTTTCCTCTAATATGGAAATTGATATCGGTAAATACTCGTTGCTGAAAAAGGAAAATCTTATTCCAAAAAATCTAAGAAACTGTTTAAAAATTTTATAAAGGAATCCAAAATCTTTAGTTTTCCAACGCTCAGGTCTCTACTTTTTTTCTCCGCGAAAAAAAGTAGCAACGAAAAGCTCGCCGCTGCGGACTTTTCTTTTAAAGTGAGTGCTTAAGCAATTGTCTACGAACCGAAAATTCCGAAGGCGGCAAAAATCGGTTATTTAGGGGTAGTGATGTTGCATTACGAGAATATATTTTTCAAAATTTAAACAGTTTCTACATATCTCTGGCATTTCAACTAAAATATATCTCTACTCTTTTTATTTTACAAAAGTTTAGGTTAGCATAGTTTTACTAAAAATATCAAAAAAGGCTCAAACATTATTTGAAAATGTTTGAGCCTTTTTTAGGTTCGCTACCTTAACATTGCTACGTGGTGAAGCTATTACTTTTTCTCGTCTTTCACTTCTTCGAAATCTACATCGGTAACTTGCTCTCCGTTAGCTTCTGTAGAGGCTTCGCCCTCTGCCGCAGCAGGTGCAGCTTCTTGAGCAGCTTTATACATATCTTCAGAGGCAGCCATCCAAACGGTTTGTAATTCAGTTTGTGCGGCATCGATATCGGCAAAATTTTTAGCTGCATAGGCATCTTGCAATTTTTTGAGCGCTTCTTCGATAGGTGTTTTTTTCTCTGCCGGAATTTTATCGCCGTATTCTTTCAATTGTTTTTCTGTGGAGAATATTAAAGCATCGGCAGCATTCAATTTATCTACCTCTTCTTTGGCTTTTTTATCGCTTTCGGCATTTTTTTCAGCCTCTTCTTTCATTCGTTTGATTTCTTCATCTGTGAGACCTGAAGATGCTTCGATACGAATTTTTTGTTCTTTACCCGTAGCTTTATCTTTTGCCATTACATGCAATATTCCATTGGCATCAATATCGAAAGTTACTTCAACTTGCGGAACGCCTCTGGGTGCTGGCGGAATTCCATCTAAATGAAAACGTCCGATAGTACGGTTCTGTGCTGCCATTGGACGTTCGCCTTGTAGTACGTGAATTTCTACAGAGGGTTGACTGTCACTTGCGGTAGAAAATACTTCCGATTTTTTACTCGGTATGGTTGTATTGGCTTCTATCAGTTTAGTGAATACGCCTCCCATGGTTTCTATTCCTAAAGAAAGCGGTGTTACGTCGAGTAACAATACATCTTTTACTTCTCCTGTCAATACCCCTCCCTGTATGGCTGCCCCAATAGCAACTACTTCATCCGGATTTACCCCTTTAGAAGCCTCTTTTCCAAAAAATTGTTTTACAGCTTCTTGAATAGCAGGAATACGAGTTGAACCACCTACTAAAATAATTTCGTCGATATCGGAAATTGATAATCCTGCATTTTTGAGGGCAGACTTGCAGGGTTCTATAGTACGTTTAATAAGGCTATCTGCCAATTGTTCAAATTTTGAACGAGATATTTTTCTAACTAAATGCTTAGGCATTCCGTCTACTGCGGTAATGTAAGGCAAATTTATTTCAGTTTCTGCACTACTAGACAGTTCTACTTTAGCTTTTTCTGCGGCTTCTTTCAAACGTTGTAATGCCATTGGGTCTTTGCGCAAATCAATATTTTCGTCAGATTTGAACTCATCTGCCAACCAGTCGATAATAACTTGGTCGAAATCATCGCCCCCTAAATGGGTATCTCCATCAGTAGATTTCACCTCAAAAACGCCTTCGCCTAGTTCTAATACAGAAACATCATGCGTTCCTCCTCCACAATCGAACACAACAATTTTCATGTCTTTGTGCATTTTATCGAGGCCATAAGCTAAGGCTGCTGCAGTTGGCTCATTAATGATACGACGCACTTTCAAACCTGCTATTTCTCCCGCTTCTTTGGTTGCTTGACGCTGGGCATCATTAAAATAAGCTGGCACGGTAATAACGGCTTCGGTTACTTCTTGACCCAAAAAATCTTCGGCAGTTTTTTTCATTTTTTGCAAAGTCATTGCCGAAATTTCCTGAGGGGTATACATACGCCCATCTATTTCTACTCTTGGGGTATTATTCTCTCCTTTTACAACTTTGTAAGGAACACGTTCTACTTCTTTAGATACCTCATTAAAAGCATTTCCCATAAATCTTTTAATGGAATAAATAGTTTTTTGAGGATTGGTAATAGCTTGACGTTTGGCTGGATCGCCAACTTTACGTTCGCCATTATCGGTAAATGCTACTATGGAAGGGGTGGTTCTTTTCCCTTCACTGTTAGCAATCACTACAGGTTCGTTACCTTCCATGACGGCAACGCAAGAGTTTGTAGTTCCTAAATCGATTCCAATTACTTTTGACATATTGAATTAAATTTGATGATGTATGATTTGGTGACTATTCACCTCATTATTTACTATGTTCGACAAGGGTTTATCAAGGATTGTGCCAATCTATCATTAAACAAACAGATTTTAATTTTTCGATAGTTCTAGTATTGTAAGCCCCTGCAAATTATGTCATTTTGACAGAGACCACATGGGCTTACAATTAAAATCCGACAATAATAGCTTTGGAACTATTTTCTAACGTGATAGAAGTGGTATTATTGCGTGCATCAACTTTAATCGATTGGTTTTTGCCATTGATTTTAATGTTTTTAACCTGATTTTTAAAGCCGTGCAACACAATGTGTATGCTCGAAAATTTACTTGCATAC
>CANJWF010000222.1 GCA_947478315.1 Sphingobacteriaceae bacterium
CTGCTAAAGTCATAAAAATAGATAGTTTATACGCCGCATTGTAGATACCTATTTGTGTTAATCTTTCATTGAGATTTCCTTTTAGGTAATATTTCAATAAAATACGGTCGAGGGTTTCATTAGTCATACCTGCTAATCCTGCAATTAATAATGGAATAGCGTATTTTAACATGGGTTTTAATGTGGATAGTGCGATGCTAATTTTTACGGCTATCAGTTCTTTATATAACATCAGTAGCGTAACAACGCTGGCTATTAAATTGGCAATAAATACATAGGTAATGAACGTGTTGGGTCTATAAAATAGTAATAGTGGGCTTTGAGGGTGGTGTGCGTAGAGGTAAGGACATAGCCATAGCCAATATAGGTTGAGACCAACGTTTACACAGATGTTGATGATTTTAATAAACGCAAATTTTCGAGGTCTGTTTTCGTAGCGTAATTTGGCAAATGGTATGGCGGCGATAGCATCGAGGCCTAGTATGAGTGCAAAGTAAACAATATAGGATTGTTGATAAAGGCTAGACGTTGCACCGTGGTTAGGGGTTAGCCATTGTGTAATTGGGTTTGATAAAATTATTAACAGGCTACACAAAAAGGTAGAGGTTAATAGCACCCATGAAAATGTGGTGGAGTAAACGGTTGAAGCGTGTGTGTGATCTTTGGAAGTAAATCTAAAATAGGTGGTTTCCATTCCACACAGAAAAATGATATTTAAAAAACTGACATAGGCATATAGTTCTCCTATTACGCCATAGTCTTGTTGGTGCAGCAGCACGCGAGTGTGTAAGGGCACTAATGCGTAGTTGAGCATGCGACCTAGTATGCTACTGAGTCCGTAATAGGCTGTTTGGGATGCTAATTTTTTTATTTTTCCTGACACTTTTGCTGCTACATTAGGGTTGAGGTTACTACTGCATATATTCGCTTGCCATCGCTCTGGTTTCTGTGTCGGTTTGTAGGTAATCTTCTAAACAGGGTTGTGTAATATGGGTTATTTTTTGCATACAATGGGTTACTAAATCGCTCATTGCTAAAAAACTAATTTTATCTTCTAAAAATTTAGCTACCGCAATTTCGTTAGCTGCATTTAAAATACAGGGCATGTTTCCGCCTAGTTCAAGTGCTTGGTAAGCTAAATCTAAATTTCTGAAAGTTTGCCTATCGGCTTGTTCAAAACTAAGGTTTGAATAGTCTGTAAAATTAAATCTGGGAAAATGATTAGCAAGACGTTGTGGATAAGATAAAGCATATTGTATGGGTAGCTTCATATCTGGAAGTCCCATTTGAGCTTTTATAGAGCCATCACAAAATTGAACCATCGAATGAATGATGGATTGTGGATGTACGATAACTTCTATTTGTTCGATGTTCAGATTGAACAACCATTTTGCTTCAATTACTTCTAATCCCTTGTTCATCAATGAGGCTGAATCTATGGTTATTTTTGCTCCCATATTCCAATTAGGATGTTGTAGGGCAGCTGTTTTGGTAATATTTTGTAACCATTGGGTGTTTTTCCCCCTAAATGGGCCTCCTGATGCTGTTAATATTATTTTTTCTACCGCTGTTGGTTGTTCACCCACTAGGCATTGGAAAATAGCAGAATGTTCAGAGTCTACGGGTATAATAGTCGATTGATGTTGCTGGGCTAATTGACTAATTAAGTTGCCCGCTACCACTAAGGTTTCCTTGTTGGCTAAAGCAATGGTTTTGCCAGCTTTTATAGCAGCAATGGTAGGTGCAAGACCCGAAAACCCAACCATGGCGGTTAGCACAATAGATACACTGGGTAAGGTAACTACCTCACATAGTGCTTGTGCGCCGCATGAAACAACGATACCTTTGGGTGTGAGGGCATTTTTAACATAGCTGTATTGAGAGGGGTCGATAATAACTACTTGTTGAGGTTGAAATTCTTCAGCTTGTTGAACAAGCAACGTTGCATTATGGTTGGCAGTTAGTACCTCCACGTTAAATAATGAGGGATGTTGTTTCACCACCGCTAACGTTTGCGTTCCTATAGAACCAGTAGAGCCCAATATGGCTATGTTTTTTTTCTCTGACATATATTATAATTGATGAGCGATATCGCTCATGCATCAATAGCTAGCCTAATCTTTTCGTTAATTCTTCTTCTACAGTTTTGAATACTTGAATGGGGGTTAGATTTCGCCAGTTTAGGTTATTTAACTTGCCTCCTAAGTTGATATAGTAATCGATGGCGGCATTTTTTATTTCTTCTAACACATGTTCTCTGAAATTAATGCCCGCAATCCAACCTTCCTCAATATCTTGAAACCATTCTTCGTAATAACAGTCGTCTGATGTGTGAAAGGCAAATATATTTTCTCCTATTAGGATAAATTTACGGATGCCATTGTCCATCATTGTTTCCAGCACCTCACGTTTTAATTGCATAATGTCGTTATCAATAGCATCGTTCCATTCGCCGATAAATTCAATAATGGCATATTCTTTTTCGTAGTCTGCAAAGAGGATTTTAAGATAAAGTGTGTTTGACCCAAAATCGTCCCATTGAGGATGTATGAAATAGTTATAGATCTGTTTGTCGTAAAAAAATTCGTTGTATTGAATTTGAAAAAATGGAGAATGTTCATCTTCTGCAGCAATGTAGTGGTCTCTCCACTTAAAAAAGGGTTCTATATTTTGCATTCATTTAGCCATTTTCAAGTTTTGTGAAATAATTGTTTATGAAAATTTGTCGGAACGTATAGTAACAGATGAGGCTGTTCAGACAAATGAACAGCCTCATCATAATTTAATTGGTTTTGGTGCGCTCGGAGGGACTCGAACCCCCAACCCTCAGAGCCGAAATCTGATATTCTATCCATTGAACTACGAACGCATCTTTCTTGGCTGACAAATATAGAAAGTTTGCAGGGTTAATAACAGAGGGTAGGCTAAAAAATATTCATGATAGATTCAACTCAGCAATACTACTTTTATTTAACTTAAAAGGCTATTTGAAAACTTAGCTTTGACAAAGTTTTATTACTGTGTTCTGGGTACCAAATTTCCGCTACTATCGTATTCACATTCAAAGTAGTATAAGTCGTCTTTTACTTTTAAGAAATATAAACTGCCTGTCCAAAATTCAGCA
>CANJWF010000223.1 GCA_947478315.1 Sphingobacteriaceae bacterium
GTGGAAAGAACTTTTGGTTGGTTTAGTTTTCATAGGAGATTGGTTAAAGATTATGAAGTAATAATCTGTAATTCAGAAAGTTTTATATACTGGAGTATGATTCGTATCATGGTCCGAAAGTGCTAAAGCTCGAAATTTAAACAACCTCTTAAACGCGGAGTTATTTATAGAAGAAAAACAGCAATTAGCTCATTTTAAAGTAAGAATAAATAATTTAGGAAATATCACGGAACAATTGACATTGAAGCTAGATCCCAATAATGACAATTTGACTGTTCCAGTCGGAATATCTTCACTCTTATTAAAGCCCGCTTGTGATACCATTTTAACTTATCAAATTATACTACCCAAACATTTAGAAGAATTGCAAGAGGACAATCAGATTTTAATGTACGTTAAAGATCAAAAAAAGAATACACAGGTCGTTTATCAAAAAATTTTTAGCTTCAAAACAACACTCAAAGATCATCCATTTCCTTGGTATACGGTTCCGTTATCAATTGAGTATTCAACACAAGACCCCAACACCGCTGGAGGGCAATATTTTGTAAATACAACGGGTCGGATAGATTTATCCAGAGATTCTCGAGCTATGACGTTTCGTTACCGTACTAACAATTATTTTCTACGTACGAATCAATTATTATCTAATAATCAAATATTGAACATTAATTATGAGTCTCCAAAATTTAAAATAGCTACAGGAGATTTGTTTGAATCGTATAATGGATTACTGCAAGGTGTGGGTACCAAAATAGTATATAAAGATTCTGTTATGAATATTGAAACGATGGCAATGAAAAATAAATGGATTAATCGGTATGACGTTGGATTAAGACATTTATTTCGCATAAATCAGAAAAATAGATTTTCCGGAAATACTTTGTGGACTCTTGATACAAATCAGTCATACCGTTCCTTTTATTACATGGGCACGTATGAACACAATTTTTCCTCCTCACACCTAATAAAAATAGGTAGTGGATTAGGAACACAACAGTTTAATTTACACTCGTTGCAACAAGATGTTATTGGTCTATCTGGAGATGTTCAACACGAGTACCGTAACGTATATTTTTCCGAAAAAGTTACAGGTACGTATTTTTCTCCTAATTTTCCTGGGCTCAATAGTGGTGTTGTTAGAGTCACTAGCGAATGCCAGTATACATTAAAGCATTCCTATTTTGGGGGATATGCTCGGATGGAGAAGCATAATCCGCCATATAGAGGTCCGAACACTACTGCTAATATCCAAAATACAAACCAAGAATATGGACTACGCTTGGGATTGAATCACAAGATTATAACTTTCACATTAATTCCTTCTTTATCTATTTATCAGCAAAAAATCGACTCATTGAGCATTAATAGTCAAACACCTAGATTAAGTGTTAATACAACTTTTCAATATGCGCCAGAACATAACCTTTCTTTGTTGTTAGCTGCAGGACAAACTAATGGAACGGGTATAAACACTTTTGTTCCTGCTTTTAATTTACAAGGCACATGGACTTTTCATATTTTTGAACTCCTATTTCAATATGATAAAGGTCCTGCAAATTATGTAGAGGTTAAAGATTATGTTGTTAATGGTATTCATATCGAACGCTTAAGAATATCACCAAGTGTTCGGATGACTTTTTTTAAAGAGATTCTTTCAATTAATTTGCAAGGTAATTACGCTTATAATGCGGGTATTCCGCAACCACATTCCTTATTATTGAGGGGAGATATGAAAATTGCCATGTTGCCTAAAGGATTTTCTTTTAGTATCAATATTACTCATAATGCGTTAATTGCATCTTCCGAGCCAACTAACATTTTTGCAACCATTAAGAAAAATATTTTTGCTCCAATAATAGGTGTTCGTCGATATCAAAATCTTAAACTCATTCTTTATAAAGACCTTAATAGTAATCAAAAACTAGATAATAATGAGCAAACCATCGCGGATGCGTTAACTATGGTTGGAGCGCGTTATTTCGTTACAAATAAAAAAGGAGAGATAAACTATAAGAATATACCCGAAAATGATTACAATATAGATATTTCTCAAGCAAATAAAATTGCAGGTTGGGTTTCTCAATCAGCAGTTAAACAGGTAGTACATGTTAAAGAAAATACCGTAGTATACATTCCTTTTGTTCTTAGTAGAAGTATTGTTGGTCGTGTGAATTTGCAAAAGGACAGACTAAGTAATTCTAATTTTGATGTTGCAAAAATTAGAATTGTAGCTACTTCAAAAACTACAGCTAGGGAGTATACGACACTAACCGACGAAGAAGGTAAATTTTTTCTCAATTTACCTGAAGACGATTATATCGTATCGATTAATAAAGAAGTTTTCGGAGATAATTATAACGTTGCGCAATCTGAGTTCCACCTAAGTTTAATTGGGAGGGCTAGTAAGCAAGAAATAATATTCGAAGTACAAGAAAAAAAACGAATTATCCGGATAAAAAAAGATTGAAATTATAGTTAATCTTTTTTGTACATCTTCTCTATTGCCTCTAAGGGTTTATCATCTCCATAGTCTAATATAGCAATCATAGAATATTCTCCTTTAGGTAGTTGCTCAGGAATTGGGATAGTTGCAATTCTTTTAAAACCAGGAAAAACAGGAAACTCTACGTTTGTGGATTTGAATAGTTCCCCATTGGCGACGTTGGTAAACTCTAGTCTTGTGGTACAGTTAATCATTAATGCTCCAGTATTCTCAATGGTAAAATCCCACGCATTTTGTTGTTTTTTAGCTATTGCTAATGAAACAGCCTTGGCTTCTTTAAGTATAGTGTTAGGAGGAGTTTGGTAAATATGAATACCTAATTTGAAAATTTCACGTATTTGCGCACTTACTGTTTTCTTGTTTTTAGAGTTATTAGTTGATTCTTGTTCTAAAGCATTTTGAACAAAAAGCATTGCCCATTTTGTTCCATCATATTCTACTTTACTTTCTGGAGCTTTCATGGTTATGGTTACTTCCGCAGAACTATTTGGCTCTATTTCGATAAAATTATGACTTAGCGTAATCCATCTCGCACAAGATTGAGAAATCGTATTAATAGGTAAATATTTATGTCCTCCAATACTATCTCTAACCCAATCGCTCAATGAAAGATTA
>CANJWF010000224.1 GCA_947478315.1 Sphingobacteriaceae bacterium
CTATTGATTTTTCATCCGGTTATTATTCAGTTGTGTTTGTTTTTTTTACGGACTTCGTGCACGCTTCGCAGGTTATTTTTTTAGTGGTGATGAAGAACACATGAGTAAGCACCCTCATAGTTGTTTATGAGGACGTTTCTCATGGGTTTTTCTGTCATTTATTATAGTTCTGAAACATCGCCTGGTTTTCCTAAATATTCGTTGTTAATTACCTTCGTACTTGGGGCTGCCCGTTCAAATTCTTTCAATTTTTCATGAAAACCGCTACTAGACTTAATGATAGCCACTCGAGCACTTCTCACAAATTCAATTAAACCATAAGGTTCTAAAAATTTCAACAATTTTTGGGTTTCTTCTCTATGACCTGTAGTTTCAAAAACGGTGTAATCTTTCCTAATCACAACCGCTTTTGCGCCATATTGACGTAACAATCTTTCTACCTTAACTTTTTCGGCAATTTCATCTGTAGAAACTTTGTAAAGTGCCATTTCTTGCCACACTATTTCATCATTGGTATTATAGTAGGCTTTCAACACTTCCACTTGTTTTTCAATTTGCCTACACAAATTTTTCACCACCTCTTCCGTCAAATTAATCACAATCGTAAAACGATGAATACCTTCTATTTCGGTAGGAGAGGTATTCAAACTTTCGATATTTATTTTTCTTCTAGAAAACATAATGGCAATACGATTAAGCAAGCCAACTTGGTCTTCTGTAAATACGGTTATGGTATATTCTTCTTTAGATATCATTGAATGATGATTTATAAATAATAATCAAATCAGTTATGAAATTATAACTACATGGCAACTGATGCGGGAATATTTGGGCTATTGGGATTCACACTCACTTTTAGTAAAGATGGATGGACAATCAAATCTAAATCTTCCATGGGTATAGCACCGAGCAATACCGTATCTCCTAACACCAACGCCCCTACGAAACAGGAACGATTTTGAAATTGTACTTGTATGGGACCACAATAACTGCATAATTTTTTCTCGCCACTAGCTAGGGTAACTTCCCTTTTTTCTAATTCCTCTAATTGTAATTGAATTTTCAAATGTTCAGGAATACACAAATGTAACGCACCTGTGTCCACTAAGGCAGTAACTTCCATTTTATGTAAGTCACTATGCTTTGGATTACTCAAACAAATATTAGTGTGTATAAGTCCCATAATTGCCTACAATTTTAACATATTGAACAAGCCTTTTACGATAAACGTATTTCACTAACACTACAGCCTTGTGGAACCATCGGAAACACATTATTTTCTTTCCCTACCATCACCTCCAACAAATAGGCACCTTGATGATTGAGCATGGTTTCTAAAGAAGATACTAAATCTTTACGTTCAGAAATTCGACTTCCTGCTATACCATAACCTTTTGCTACCATCACAAAATCTGGACTTGCTATGTCAACAAAAGAATATCTCTTATCGTGAAACAATTGTTGCCATTGGCGCACCATACCCAAAAATTCGTTATTCAATATGATAATTTTAACATCGACGTTACTTTGCATAATCGTACCCAATTCTTGGATAGTCATTTGAAAACCTCCATCTCCAATAACAGCAACTACTGGACGATGCTGCGCTCCAAACTTCGCTCCAATAGCAGCAGGCAAAGCAAAACCCATCGTACCCAAACCTCCCGAAGTAATATTACTCCTCGATTGATTAAATTGGGCATAGCGACAAGTTACCATTTGATGTTGACCCACATCCGTTACTAAAATAGCATCGCCTTTTGTTAATTGATTGAGTTGGTGAATAACTTCACCCATGGTCATTTTTTCAGTAGATGGATGCAATTCACTTTGAATGACCTGCTTTTCTTCCTCTGCTTGGTAACTTTTAAACTTTTGTACCCATTCAACGTGCTCCTTTTTATCTAACAAATTAGTTAACAATGGAATAGTTTCTTTACAATCACCCCAAATACCTACAGTTGTTTTAACATTTTTATCAATTTCTGCTGGGTCTATGTCTAAATGAATAATTTTAGCTTGTTTGGCATATTTGTCTAAACGACCTGTAACACGGTCATCAAAACGCATACCAATGGCAATCATTACGTCGCATTCGTTTGTTAGCACATTAGGGCCATAGTTTCCGTGCATGCCTAACATACCAACATTTAATGGATGATTGGTTGGTAAAGCACTTAAACCTAACAAAGTCCATGCCGCAGGGATACCACTTTTTTCAACCAAAACTTTAAATTCTTGCTCTGCTTTTCCTAACAATACTCCTTGACCAAAAAGGATAAAAGGTTTTTTTGCACCATTAATAAGTTTAGCTGCTGCCTCTATATCTGTTTGCCTAACAATAGGCTTAGGTCTATAGCTCCTAATATGTTCACACGTTTTGTAGGACTGTTCTTCTATTAATTGCAGTTGAGCATTTTTAGTTATATCTATTAATACAGGTCCTGGTCTTCCACTTTTTGCGATATAAAAAGCTTTTGCGAGCACGGTATTAATTTCAGCAGCATCGGTAATTTGATAATTCCACTTAGTGACGGGAGTGGTAATATTAATGACATCGGTCTCTTGAAAAGCATCTGTACCTAACAGGTGTGCATAAACTTGACCTGTGATACAAACCAAAGGGGTACTATCAATCATTGCATCGGCCAATCCCGTTACTAAATTAGTAGCCCCAGGACCACTCGTAGCAAAAACGACTCCAACTTCCCCCGACGAACGGGCATAACCCTGTGCAGCATGAATACCTCCTTGCTCATGACGGACTAAAATATGTTCGATACGGTCTTGATAATCATACAAAGCATCATATATAGGCATAATTGCTCCACCCGGATAACCAAATATGGTTTTAGTTCCTTCGGCAATTAAACCATTTAATAATGTAGCAGAACCTGTAATTTCTTTTTTCATTAGAATAAATTATTCGTTAATGTTTATCTTTCAATCAATGGCACTCATGCATCTGCGATGTATTCAGTTTTATTTATTTTTACGGACTTCATGCATGCTTCCACAGGTTGTTTTTAATTGAACTAATGAAATACCCAAACCATTATTCATTAGTGTTTTGCCTTTTTCACAAGGACTTCATGAACCTTC
>CANJWF010000225.1 GCA_947478315.1 Sphingobacteriaceae bacterium
AGGGATCAAAGGGTTTAGTTCAATATGCCGGCGACGATCCGGCCTAGTTTCATTGCGAGGAATGGCGGCACAGCATTGCCTACCTGCGCGTACTGCTGCGTGCGATTTCCCATGAAGTAATAGTTGTCCGGAAATGTCTGCAGGCGCGCAGCTTCTCGAACGGTAAGACTGCGGCATTGGGACGAATCTGGGTGAATATAGTAGTGACCATCCTTTGATATGTGAGAAACAATCGTAGTGGCAGGTCGCCCGGACATTTGCACTCGAAAGCGATCGCCAAATGGGACGTCGTCATCTCGCGCGTTGGCATGACTTGGCAACAATTTCTCAGGAAAGTCCCGTAACTTCGGCGACAGACCTATCACTTGGGCATAGGCGGCGGCAAAGAGGTATCGCTGGAGGTCCGATTCCATATGGCCCCGGGCAACATGTTGGCACGGTCGACTCGGCGCGGAATACCGAATCCAAGCAGAAAGATCGGCCGGCACTTGCGGGCCGATGCCCTTGCCTTTGGTAGTAGGCGCCATGTCTTCCAACTGGCATTCGCTCACACGCGAAATCGCCGCTGCAATGGCCTGCTCTATTTCGTTGCGACTACCATTCCTCCACCCTGTTAGCTTGTGGGGCGTTTGGCTAATTACCCGAAGCCACGCCTCGAATGAGTCTTGCCGCTTCGACAGCTTGCTTCGAATACGTGGTAGTCCATGCAACATTCCGCCGACTGGTACCTCGCGTGCAGAACGCTCAAGAAGAGAGTGGGGGCGATTAGCATAGTCTCGACGAACACCCAAGAGGATTACCCTGTGACGCATTTGGGGAATGCCGTAGAGCTCCGAGCGGATAACGTAGTCCGAAGGCTTGTGGCCGGCTGGCTCAGGCCTGCAGACAAACGACCTTATTTCGTAATCCAACCCTTTAGATGGCCGCGATAGGTCATCGGTAATTCGAGAAAAGATTGGACTGCCTCCATGCGTGGAAGACAGAAGCCCTTTTACGTTCTCCATGACAAAGACCGCGGGCTCAAATTTCCTGATAATCCGCAAATATTCCTTGTAGAGAAAGTGCTTTTCGTCTTCTTCAAACGCGCCGTCGTTAGTCCGACGCGACCTCCCCGCAAGAGAATAGGCCTGACACGGCGGTCCACCGATCAGCACCCAGTCTTTACGATTGCCAATCGCGGCCTTAATCCATCTGTCGATCGACGCTGGATCACTCTTGCCCAGTTCAGCTAACTTTGCTTCTTCCTTCGCTTCGCTTGCAGCCGGGCTGATAAGAGGATCTTCGAGAAATTCCTGATGGCTGAGATTGCCTTGAATAAATTCGGAATATTGCTCAAAAGCAGCATCCTTCTGCAGATACCGGAACGTCGATCGAAGCGACAGCGTCGCGTGCGCTGACGGATCTTTTTCTACGGACGCTCCGATTTCAAATACTTTGCCGCCGCGCACATCACGGACTGACGAAAATCCTTCTCCAAGACCGCCAGGACCGGCGAACAGATCTATAACTGGAAAAACTCGTGACATGAAGGCTCTCTAATTTGGCTCTTTGGGTGTTACCAGGCCAACAGTGTAAGGTCGACGCAGCTTCGATTTAATGAACGAAAATTGCGATATCAATAGATTGCTGCGCTGTGCGCCGACTTGCCGGCAGCTCATACCTTACGAGAGCTTTTGCCCTCACTTCCCGATTCAGACTCTAATCTTTCCAGGAAAACTCTGCGCCATTCGTGAATAAATGACCTCATGTCGGCGAAAAAAGCTTCTCCCGCGACATCGTTTTGTGTGCCAGTTGAGTACATGGCTCGCACAGACATGTAACCAGGATCCTCATCTACTAGTTGTTCGTAGCTAGAACACATTTCCGAGGCGAAATCGTCAATCGCATCTGAGGTTGAGCAAACTAACGCGGCACCGCCGTCTCTTTTGACTTCGTCCATTCGACCCGTATCGACGAGTATGTCGACTATGTCCGGACAATCGCTTGGGCATGAGGCTCGCGCCATATTTTCCAAGTAGTCTCGAATTCGAATGCCGCGCTGCTCTACTGTTTCACGCGTACTCACCTCACCATTGGTCATCCCGTCTGCAACCTTCTCGAATAACGATGCGCTAAGCTCATCGCGAATATCCTCCGGCAACATCAAAACCAGTCGCACGAGACGAGAATCATCGTCGGAAAGCGTTTTGACCGTCTGCTTCGATTGGTCCACAAGCATCATCGACATGCCGATCTCTAACTCAAAGCGCCGGAAATCGCAGCCGAAGTTTGTGGCTCGAGAGATACCCAAATTACGGCACCGGCGGGATGGCGATATGGTACCGGACGGCTAAAGAGACGCGCGTTGGCCATTACCCAAGCAAATTTGTACTTTGACACTTCGGGAGAGTCGAGCCTCTCTGGAGTGATTAGGTGCTTGGATTCATTCTGCAGCAACTCCCCTTTGGAAAAGGGGCCTTTGCAGTCGACAATGTCGACGACCCCAATCACTGTGCCTGACTTGGAGCGAATAAGCCCGATCGTGCCGCGAATCTTTGTGGGCGCGGACCGCATCTCCCAAGTTTTTCGCCCAGAGAGAATATTGTCGACGGCAGGGGATTTTATTAGTAGACCTTTTTCAATCTTCATTGGACCGTCCCAGTAGATAGAACTATTTCGAAAACTTTGATGTTGCGCTCAGGGCAGTCACAAGCTTGCGATGCGAAGGGGGGGCTTACTCCTCTGATTGAGGTATCAAGGTGAAACGAACGGTGAGATCACTCAATCTCAGTAGAATCAAATATGGCACCTAATAAGTTTAACTTTTATATCACACCCACCGCACCAGGAGTGGCTCCCAAGCTAATCGATTTGCCATTTTTATAAAACCTCACCCCGCAAACACCAGCTCCGTCTCCCGCCCCCGCTGGTGGAAAATCACCGCCCTCTGCCTCAACCTCCGCCCCAGATCCCGCGCCGCAACCCGCGGCAAACCCACGATCAGCACGCTCGCCCCGCCGATCCCCGGGTACCCCTGCTCGCACAGGGCCTCGTCGAGCCCGGGCTGGGAAGGCACGCAGGCGGCGGTCTCCAGCCCCTCCCG
>CANJWF010000226.1 GCA_947478315.1 Sphingobacteriaceae bacterium
GTAGTCCTTAAGAGATTTCGGGACCATCGTGCTTATCCATCTTGTCTTTCCTAGGCCTTGTGCACCACAAAAAATTGGAGCGACATGATTCACTGTTTTGGGGTCAATTAAGCTGGCGCAGACGGCTACAATCCATTTTTTAAAACACTTCTTCCAAAGGTCTTGATTGGTAGCTTGTATAGTTTCTGCCCATTCATCAATAAAGTCGGTTTCCCCATTCCAATCCGGCAGGGTATTAATATACCCAATAAAAGGGTCAACTTTTAGCGTAAATGTGGACTTCAATATTTGGATCAATTGAATCTTAGTACAGGGTATAGCCTGCATTTTAAGGTTACGAAGGATCGAATTAAAATCATAATCAGCCATTTCTGTGTACTGGCCGTAATTGGCATCGCGCCAAAATAGTCGCCCATTAACTACATTGAAGTAAAACTCATAATTGCTCCGGAGGTGTTGCTCCAATTCATCATCAGCGTATACTTCTTCCTGGGACATTATATCATTTAGATTTCCTATTTCCATTGTTTATGGTTTTGTGCACTTTTTTTTGGAGTGCGTTGTTAAAATTGTTTATTCCGTTTTTCGGTGGCTATTATCGTTCACCTAGAGGAAATCCGGTACCTGGGTTGTAACTTATATATGTTAAAGGAGGAATTTGGCGTTACACTCAACTTATACTAAACCTTATTTTCATAAAGTAGGACAACAAAGTTTTTTGTTGTTTACGAGTCATCAATGACTAATTTAAGTGTCTTTTTAATGTTTCCTCATTAATGCCAAAAGCTTCTCGACGGCTACGTTCAATAAGAGAGTCAAGATCCTTTTGAGCAAAAATTACCCGGTTTCTAATTTTTGAAAAACTAATTTGACCATCACTCATTAGCTTATCTAATGTGCGGATACAAATTCCTAACTTCATGGCTAGTTCTAATTTGTTGTAGAACTCTTTTTCTTTATTCATATCTATATTTTTACACGATTATTGTGACATAATTAAATGTCAAAAAAAAGGAGCTACTGCTCACTTTCTGTCATAAGCTTTTCTAATAGCTTTCGAACTACCGGTCCTCTTCCAAAATGTTTGACTTTCGCCATATCTACCTTTCCACTGGGTAGTAAGTAATCATTCAAATTACCGAGGTAGTGATTAACCCAAACTCTTTTCGCCAATTTAGAGTCTTTTGCTTTAATAGTAACCGCAGCACGGGCACTAATATATTGAGAATACTCTTCATGTCTATTAAATGAAGAGCTTATTTTTGCAACTAAAGCAATTTTATATAACTGTAAACTAGTCATAGTATCCATAATTTCGGCAATATGGTTTTTGTATTGACTATTACAGAATTTTAACTTCTCAGTTAAAGATTCTATATCATGCCAAAAAGTAGGGTCATTAATATCAAAAAGAAGGTTTTTGTCGATATATCTTCCGTCAAGCATTTCATTAAAATCGCTTCGATAGCTCATAATTAATTTATTTCGATGCAAACATACACTATTTTTGTGAACTAAAAAAATATTATATAATTATTTTTTTCTCCAATTCCATAAGTGCTAATTCTCCTTGAGTATCCGTGAATTTTGAATAGTGTGCTGTCATCTCCATTTTAGAATGTTTAACTATTCCTTGTATAGTAGTTAACGGAATGCCATTTTGAGCTGCTATTGTAACAAAAGATATACGGGCCTGGTGGCTACAGATAATCTTTGATATTCCGGCGTTTTTAGCTATAGATTTTAGTGCTAAATTGTATTTTGCAGTTGCGCTAGATATTAATTGATCGACACGGTAGGCTGATGCATTAGAAGCAGACTCATCCAGCATACCAAAAACATAGCCATCATCGCCTTTTATTTTATCTATATATTTTTTTAAAATCAAAAATCCTTGGTCGGGCAACTTAATCCTGTGTGGTGTCTTGGTTTTTTGTATCACCAAGGTCATAATTCTCCCATCTATATTTGATTTTCTTAGGGATAAAACATCGCTTACCCTTAATCCACCACATAAAATGGTCCATAAAAACATATCTCGACACTTTTCTTGAAAGCTATCTGGGGTTAGTTTGAGTGAGGCGATTGCAGTTACTTCCTCTATTGATAGAAATTCGCGAACTGTTTTCTCTTGCTTAATTTTTAAGCTCTTAAATGGGTCATCATTTAGATTAATGATACCCTTTTCAATTGCAAGATTGAATATTCTTTTTATTGACTTCATGTTAGTGTGTACTGTATTTAGCTTGTTGTTAAATTTTGATTTTAAATAACTTTGAAAATCAGTTAAGCATTTGGCGTCAATATCATAAAAGGTAGCACCGCGGCCTCCTAGAAACTCTTCGAACTTACAAAAAATTGATTTGTACTTGTCGTGAGTTCCTATTTTATCATCCTTCAAAAAACTTTCCAGATACTTGTCAACCATTTCAAAAAAAGACAGGTTCGTTTTACTAAATGATAAATTACGGGCTTGTTTGCTTGAAATATGCTTTGTTCTAACTGCCAAGAGCATCAATTCTTCCCTAATTTCAGATATTTTTCTTTCTAAGAGCATGTTAGTTGCGTTACTTAATTTGTAAGAACTTTTTACCTTTTGCTTGCTTTGATCCCATAAATTATATGGTACTGAAATATTGGTTGACTTGTAACTTGACTTTCTGTCACTGGTAAAACGGAAGTAAATCGTTATTTCCCCTCTTTTGTTTCGTCTATTTTTAAATGCGTAAAATGTAATTGTTGGTATCATAAATTTTTTAGTTTGAAGCAAACTTATTCTAATAAACAATGCTAAAACAAAGCGAACATAACGATGCGCAAGCATGCATATATATGCTTTATTAATAAATTGTTACGTCCTAAATATCAGGCAAATACGCGCAAAATTCTGCGCTGTTGAGAAGAATGATTAATCCAATCCAGGTCACTAACCGAAACCTAATATCATAAAGGGTTTCGGTTTTTTTATGCCCGTAAATGTAGCATTTACAATGCTTTCAATAAAAAATACTTCTAAAAGCCATATCAGTAAAGCTTTATATTTTTTAATAATAGAAAA
>CANJWF010000227.1 GCA_947478315.1 Sphingobacteriaceae bacterium
AATTGCTCATAAGGCGGAACATGATTAAGATGTGTGTAGAAAAAATCTTTTAGAAAAAAATATTCCTTTTCATTTTTTACATATCCAATTTTGATGTACAAACTATATAATTTAAGCGATAAATTGGATAGGTATTGAGTTGAGCGAATATGTTCTACTAAATTTGTGGCGTTTTGAGTTAATTGTTCAGCCCTATCTATCATGCTACGCGTGATGTATTGTCCTTCGATAAATTTTTCGAAATCGACAATTTCTAACTGTAGTATCGGTTTATTGGTAGAAATAGCTATTTGTTTTGCTTTCTCTAATAATTTTAAACTTTGTATATAAAGTCCTTTTGTGAATAAAATACGTGCGTAATCAATTTGTTCTTTGATTTGTATGTCGGTAATTTGATTGACATAGCTTAAGCGTAGGCTGAGTAAAATTTGTCGGTATAAATGAGATTTTAAATTGGGTAATTGTATTTTATTTAGCTGTGGTATTTTTACCATTAGCTGCTCTTCGTTGTAATTAAATTGTTTGTCTATGGCATCAAAAAGTTGTATAAATTTCATTTCATCGGGATTACCAATACGTTTTGCGAAAATCTTAAAACTGCGTTTTTCTGATTTGGTTAACGATTTAATCAATTGAAATAAATACTCGTTTTGATTGTTGGGCATTGTATAATAACCTGTGTTTAATTGTTTATTAATAAGTATTTTATATGTTTTTTGTTGATAATGAATATCGTAGTAACTATCGATTTTATATTTTTAAATTGATATAAGCTACATACATTCGAACTACTATAGCAATTTATTGTAAGCTATACAATTATACATTGAGCAACAAAACAACTAAAAAAATGGCAAACGAAAGAGTTTATATTTTTGATACTACTTTAAGAGATGGAGAACAAGTTCCTGGATGTCAGTTGAATGCACAGGAAAAATTGACCATTGCAAAAGAATTAGAAGCGATGGGGGTCGATATTATAGAAGCAGGCTTTCCTATTTCGAGTCCTGGTGATTTTATGGCCGTGCAATTGCTTGCTTCTGAAATTAAAGATTCTACTATCTGTGCACTTTCTCGTGCTAATTTGAACGATATTGACGCAGCAGCAGCAGCAGTTAAACATGCTAAAAGAAGTCGCATTCATACAGGAATAGGCGTTTCTGAAAGTCATATGCAACATAAATTAAAACTTACTCCAGAGCAAATTATTGAGCGTGCGGTAATGGCGGTAAAGCATGCTAAAAATTTGGTAGATGAGGTGGAGTTTTATGCAGAAGATGCAGGACGTGCCGATAATGCCTTTTTGGCAAAAGTGTTAGAAAATGTAATCGCGGCTGGCGCAACTATTTTGAATATTCCTGACACTACGGGCTATTGTTTGCCTGAGCAATATGGAGAGAAAATTAAATATTTGGTTAACAATGTGAAAGGTATAGAAAAGGCCATACTTTCAACCCATTGTCATAACGATTTGGGACTGGCAACAGCAAATTCGATTGCAGGCATTAGTAATGGAGCAAGACAGATAGAGTGCACCATCAATGGTATTGGGGAAAGAGCTGGTAATACATCTTTAGAAGAAGTGGTAATGATTATGCGACAACATGCTCATTTAGGCTTAGATACGCGTATTAATGCTAAAAAATTAACTTCATTAAGTAAAATGGTATCTGACATGATGCGTATGCCTGTGCAGGCAAATAAAGCCATTGTAGGGGCTCATGCTTTTGCTCATTCTTCGGGCATTCATCAAGATGGGGTTATTAAGAATAGAGAAACTTATGAAATTATTAACCCAGAAGATGTAGGGGTCGACGAGTCTTCTATTATTTTGACTGCACGCAGTGGTCGAGCAGCACTGAAGTTTAGGGCAGAAAAAGCAGGTTTTATTATTGCCGATAATGAAGCATTAGAATTGGCCTATGCTAAATTTTTAACTATTGCAGACCGTAAAAAGGTAGTAGATACCGAAGACTTTGCCGATATTTTTGAGCAAATTAAGCGATGATTTAGACGTTTTAATGATGCCGTAGAGATTTGAACTTATAGGGGCGTTGTAGTAAAAAATGATAAATTTTAATGCGAGCAGCACCAAGTTAGTTTATAAAGCTGTGTGTTTGTTACAGCTAGAAAATTATCATACACCGCGAAGAGAAAGAGACCATTCTGATGCAACAAGATGAAACACAAAGGATTTTTAATTTTAATTTTTAGGTTCTAATGAAGGTTTCCATTATAGGTTTGGGATTAATTGGTAGTTCTATTGCAAAAGATTTACGCAAGAATAATTTCGCAAATAAAATCATAGGTGTAGAAAAAAATACCAAACATGCCCATGATGCCCTACAGTTGGGTATTGTTGATGAAATTGATCAACTTACCGAAGCCGTTTTTGAGGCAGATTTGGTGGTGGTATCTGTGCCTGTCGATAAAATAGTCACTATTTTGCCTCAAATATTAGACGTAATAGGTAAGCAAACCACTGTTACAGATGTGGGTTCTACTAAAGTTAGTATTGTAGAAGCGGTTCTTCAGCACCCTAATCGTAGTCAATATGTAGCTGCACATCCGATGTCTGGTACAGAAAATTCTGGACCTCAAGCTGCTTTAGAAGGGCTATTTTGTAATAAAACAACGATTATTTGCGACAAAGATTTTTCTGCACCTACTCACTTAGTGAAAGTGGAAAAAATGTATCATGCCTTAGGCTCGCGATTAGCCTATATGAGTGCCGATGACCACGACCATAACACTGCTTTTGTGTCACACCTACCACATGTTACCGCCTTTGCTTTAGCCAATAGCGTGTTACAGAAAGAAGACCGACAGGTAATTGTAGAGTTAGCTGGTGGTGGGTTTCGCGATGCTTCGCGCTTAGCCAAAAGCTCACCTGAAATGTGGACCCCTATTTTTGAACAAAATAAAAGATATTTGTTAGAAGCCATCGCCGAATATTCAAAACATTTGCAGCAAATGCAACAGGCAATTGCCGACGACCGTTGGGATGTTGTTTTTGAACAAATTAAATTTTCTAACAAGTTGCGGGATAT
>CANJWF010000228.1 GCA_947478315.1 Sphingobacteriaceae bacterium
AAATTATCTTTATAATCGCTCATTTTGCGCTATGTAGTATGTGATAGTTTAAGTGAAAGAAGAATTTATACGTGTGGAGTTATAGAGATAAGGAAAATGGTATTGAGTTAACGAGGTTTTTATCAAAATTTGACTTTCTGATAAAAACCTCGTTTCATAAAGTGTTTTTTTATGGAGCTGTAGAGGATGATACAGTTTCAGAAGATATTATTTCTGCTGTTTCTTTGTTGCCTTGAGGCATTTTTGCTCCTGCTGGACTAGAACCTTGTAAGGATAAAATAAAGTTTGCAACATCTGCAATTTGTTTGGGAGATAATTGTTTTTCCCAAGAAATCATTCCTTTTTCAGGTACTCCGTATTTGATAGTTTTGAATATGTTGTTAATTTTTCCGCCATGTATCCAATATTCATCGGTTAAATTAGGTCCGACTGTACCTTGACCGAGTTCACCATGACATGGCACACAGTTTTGGCTAAAAACAGATTTTCCGCCAGCTATGGTGCTGGTTTTTTGGCTTTTTTTAACATTATTTTCGTCTATTAATCCAGCTGTTTTTTTCAAATATTCTTCTTTTGAAAGTTCTGCTGCAACAATTTCCGCTTTATATTCATCGTCTTGTAACTTGCCTATTTTAAAGAAATGGTAATATGATAAATAAACAATTCCGATAGCGATGGTTCCGTAGAATAGAAAATTAAACCAACGTGGAATGGGATTGTTTAATTCGTCGATGCCGTCATAACTATGATTAAGTGCTAAATCTTTTTCGTCGGCTAATGAATGCAACCCTAATAATTTATCCCAGGTAGATGCTTTTTCTTTATGATGTTGTTCCCATTCGTTGTATTCTAATATTTTTCCATCTTTAGGAATCAAAGGTGTTGGATTTTGTAATTCTTTTGCCAATACTTTAAAGGTGTTTAATAGCGTGTAAGCTACCCAAAGTAGTAAT
The DNA here is from genome assembly GCA_947478315.1 of Sphingobacteriaceae bacterium. Classification (GTDB taxonomy): domain Bacteria; phylum Bacteroidota; class Bacteroidia; order Sphingobacteriales; family Sphingobacteriaceae; genus CANJWF01. Next base: position 954 of record CANJWF010000228.1, read on the forward strand.
AGGGATGCGATAATGAACACGGAGATTACCACATTCAAAAATATGTTACCATTATTGGAAGAAATCGTGTTACTAACGTTTTCTTGTGCGAATGCTACTTGACCTAATAATAATGCGAAAAAAAACAAGAGATATTTCAGTTGAAATTGAACGTTTATTCGTGAAGTTCTTGAGTTTCTACTCATAGATGGTTTCACAAGTTCATGCCTGTTCGTGTAGGCAGTATATGTCGGTTTCATTGGTTTAGACAGTTAAAAGTGAAAAAATAAATAAAACATCTGAACTAAATATGTTATTGTGTTTAATCAGATAATGGCATGTTTTTCATTGTCGACACATACTCATTTTTCATTTTTAAGAGAAAAAGACCGACTAAGAGAAAAAATGCGATGAATATCCAAAGGGAGGTAATGAGATAAAAATCTGCTCCCGAAACTTTGTCTATAAATTGTTTGAACATAACTGTGATATTTTAATAGTTGTCTGAACTCATCAATTCAAATGAATTCAGACAACAGGTTAATTTTTTATTCTAAGGGTGTTTTGTGTGCTTTGATGTCTGTTCCTAAGCGTTGCAAGTAGGCTATAAGTGCAATAATTTCTTTGCTTTTATCTGTTTTTATATTGTCTTTCGCCAAATTATCTGCAATTTTTTGTTGTTGACGTTCGAGGTCTCGGATGGCATCGACCTCTTCGTATCCGTTTTCATATGGAACCCCGAGTGAGCGCATCGCTTTAATTTTGTCTGCTGTGTTACTAGTGTTTAAAGTTTGCTCTAGTAACCAAGGATAGGATGGCATGATACTTCCTGGAGACATTAAAGAAGGTTCCATCATGTGGTTGTAGTGCCAAGTGTCGGAATATTTTTCTCCTATTCTATGTAGGTCTGGTCCTGTCCGTTTTGAACCCCAAAGGAAAGGGTGGTCATAAACAAATTCTCCCGCTTTGCTATATTCTCCATAGCGTTCTGTTTCAGAACGGAATGGACGTACGAGCTGTGAGTGGCAACTCACACAACCTTCTCTTATATAAATGTCTCTGCCATGTAATTCTAATGGGGTGTATGGTTTTACGCTCGCAATAGTCGGTACGTTTGAAGACACCATAAAAGTGGGAATTAGTTCTATAATGGAGCCAATCAATACGGCTATCAAGGCTAAAACCAGCATTTTTAATGGTTTTCTTTCAATAGCTCTGTGCCAAAAAGTATCACCATGTGTGGGTGCATAAGCTGTTATTAGAGCTGGAGCTTGAGCCGATTCTTCTGCAAGCAAGTGCCCTTTTTTCATCGTTTTTGCTAAGTTGTAAACCATAATGAGGAATCCAACTAAATATAATGTTCCGCCCGCTGCTCGTGCGTAGTGCATCGGCAAAATTTGCATCGTTGTTTCTAGGAAATTTGGATATTTTAGCATACCTGATGCGGTAAATTCTTTCCACATTAAGCCTTGTGTGAAGCCAGACCAATACATTGGAATTGTATAAAACAAAATTCCTAGTACGGCAATCCAAAAATGAACACTTAATAATTTTTTGGAGTATAATTCTGTTTGATAAATTCTAGGAATTAACCAGTATAATATAGCAAAGGTTAAGAATCCATTCCATCCTAATGCGCCAATGTGAACGTGTGCAGGAATCCAATCGGTAAAGTGGGCAATTGCGTTTACTTCTTTTAATGATAGCATCGGACCTTCGAAGGTTGCCATACCATAGGCGGTAATACCTACTACCATAAATTTGAGTCTGTCATCATCTCTTACTTTATCCCATGCACCTCTTAGTGTTAATAGACCGTTAATCATTCCACCCCAACTTGGGGCAATGAGCATGATAGAAAATACTACACCTAAAGATTGTGCCCAATCTGGTAGTGAAGAGTATAGTAAATGATGTGGACCTGCCCATATATAGATAAAGATTAATGCCCAAAAGTGTAGAATACTGAGTTTGTATGAATAAACAGGGCGATTTGCCATTTTAGGTAAAAAATAATACATCATTCCCAAATAAGGAGTGGTTAGGAAAAATGCGACCGCATTATGCCCGTACCACCATTGGGTAAGTGCATCTTGAACGCCAGCGA
>CANJWF010000229.1 GCA_947478315.1 Sphingobacteriaceae bacterium
AAACAACAGAGTGCTGAATTTCACGTTATCCCAACCGCAGCACAATGGTTTGGAGTTACTTACAAAGAAGATAAGCCCATTGTACAAAAAAGTATTAATGAATTACTGAAACAAGGGGTATATCCGGAAAGATTATGGTCATAAAAACCATAGAGGATGTTTGTTGCATTGTAAATGCGGTGAAAGCATTACATTTTCAGACTGCCCCTGTAGATTCTCAATCAGAAAATTATCGGCATGTTTTTGACCAAATTGTGTGTTTGCAGGAGGCGCAGGCTAGCATTGCATTGCATAACATTGTTCAACAATACAAACATCTTGAAACCGACAGTGTTGTCTTGGACCTTCTCGAACTGGCAGATACGTATCAATTTATCGCCGATGAATATAAAGAATTGTGCGCTGTTACACCAATTGATGTATGTTTAGGCGTATTAATTGCGCGTTATGCAGCACCAATAGCCACAGGCACGCAGCAGCCATTAGTAGATATACATTACTTTAATGCCATCACAAAAACATACTTTTCCTCAGTGCAACCCATTACTTTAAATGCCAACGTGTTAATGCTGTCAATTAAATACGTAGTGTATAGGCAAGCATTGCAGTGTCTTGCCGATTTTCTAACTTCTTCTCATCGTACTTTACAGCAAGCACAGCCTATCATTAATCAATTTGTATTACTACATCATATCTTTTACCAAGAAGAACAGTTAGTTGTATTGTTAGAGCGTTGTAGCGGAAAGCTAATGTAAAATACAACCAAGTTATTAACCCGCATTTTATTGTAATATGGAGCTAATAGCCTCTAAAAATCTATTATTTAAGCGTATTTTTTTGTTGATTCTTTTAACGCTCGCATATACTGCGAAATCGGAATTTAAGCGCATTAAAATAGATACGTTAATAAGTTTTCAATCTCAACATTCAGTTAAAGAACAATCCTCTTTAGGGGCAAATATTGATCCCCCTTCAGACCATAAGTTACACGCTAACGAAACCGATAAACTACTTTCAATAGGGGAAATAAAAACTTTTACATCAACCGTCAATGGGATTCATATTACCACATCTCATGCTCAGGTGGCCATTCGAATTTATACCCCCAATATAATTCGAGTTCAAATTTCTCGTCAAAATTTTATCAACAATTATGCTGCCGCAGTTGTTTTGCAAGCAAATAATAGTCCTTTTACGGTTACCGAAAATCAAGAAAAAATTATTATTAAAACAGATAGTCTGCAAATTACTATTCGCAAACAGCATACGCTCATTAGTTTTTATACTCGAAGCAACGAACTCATTACGACAGAAGAAGGTACTCCAGGAATATTACTAAGCGATTCAAAAGTTATCAATCATCGTAAGTTATTCTCCGACGAAAAATTTATCGGTTCTATAGGCAACAATAATGCTGCTCAACGCTCTCGTTCACCTTCTGCCAGTTTCAATGATAACATGCCCCCATTTTATATGGCTATGCAAGCAGACAAAACCTACGGTGTTTTTTTTGATACCATTAATCAATCTTTTTTTAATCTCAATATTAGTAGCGACAGCACATCTTACTATTTCGAACACGATAATGCACAACTTACCTATTTCTTTTTAGGCGCCCAATCTTATCGCAATCTATTAAAGGATTATGCAACGCTAACAGGTAAAATACCTATGCCACCTATTTGGAGTTTAGGCTATCAGCAAATTGTTTCAAATTGCACGAATGACGAACAAATAAGAACCGTAGCTGAAACACTTCGCCAAAAAAATATACCTGCCGACGTTATTTATATCGATGCGGATTGTGCTGACTCACAAAAACCATTCACTTGGAATACTTCCTACGCAAATATTCTTACCATCACTCAAAATTTGCAAAAAATAGGTTTTCGAACTATTTTCAACATGAATCCGATATTAAAAACAGAACAAGGCCGCTCTCTATATGATGAAGGTGTACAAAAAAATTATTTACTGAAAAATAAAAATGGAAGTTTATATACCCTATCGCACACCCAAGCAACTTATCATCTTCCCAATTTTAGTATACCCGAGGCTCAGCAATGGTGGATACAAAAAGCAAGTCCGTTTCTACAAACAGGCGTAGATGGCTGGGTATTGCAGATGCCTTTATGCACCAATTCAAATACGGTTTACATAGCCAATCAATCGAAACCAGCAGTTAAAATACAAGAATTTTATGAATTTTTAACCGCACAAGCATGCTATGAAGCCTTGAGAAAAAACACACAAAAAAGACCTTTTATTAACAGTTCATCCACGTATCCGGGCATTCAACGATACACGTCAAACGAGGAGCCCTATAGTCAAATTCGTCCCATTTTAACGACACAGGCATCTATTGTTGCTGCCCATGCTTTGCAAATTTTTACCCCTTATGACAATAAAATAGCGTTTCAGCCATGGACATTGAGCGAAGAAAATCAACAACTGATTCGTAAAGACATTGAATTACGTTACACTCTTTTGCCCTACATTTACAATACGTTTTATCAATTTTCGCAAAATGGGATGCCTATTTGTAGAAGTTTAGCATTACAGTTTCCGGAAGACAATAATACCTATCTACCAGAATGGCAAAACGAATATCTCTTTGGAGATTTTATTTTGGTTGCTCATCCTGCTATCAACACCGATAGTGCCACTGTTTATTTTCCTGAAGGAGGTTGGTTTCGATTATCTTCTGACGAGTATTATGAAACTTCGACCCCCATATCCGTACCCATATCCGCTAACAATCCTCCTGTTTTTGTTAAAGCAGGAGCGATTGTCACTATGCAAAAAAGCATTCAAAATACTGCTCCTTATGCCGACAATGTACTCGAGGTGCATGTATGGAATGGCACAGAACAAAGTGTTGTTACCTATTATGAAGATGATGGCATATCATTCGATTATCTAAAAGGGCGATTTTATAAAAGAAATATTAGGTTCGATACCGAACGTCGCCTCCTGTTTTTTGATGCTCCTACAGGTATGTATGCAAGTAAATTTTCGAGCATACACATTGTGTTG